>CAJWOS010000157.1 GCA_913044235.1 uncultured Pseudomonadota bacterium | reverse complement strand
AGAACAAGCGAATCCGGTTGATTGAACCGGCAGTGCAGAACGAAGCCCACCGGCTGGTGGAAGAATGCATGGTTGCGGCCAATCGTTGTGCGGCCGATTTCCTGCAAAAGCAGGGGCAAGGCCTGTTCATCCAGCATCCGGGGCTGCGGGACGACCGCGCCGACAATATCCGTAAACTGCTGGAAGGTTACGCCCCACATCTGGCCGAACTGGATGCCACCAGTGCCGAAGGCTTCAAGGCGTTGATGAAACACACCGATGGCCTGCAGGCCGATGTGCCGGTCAAGTCCATTCTCTCGCGCCAACTGGCCCGGGCCGAACTGGGCTTCGAGCCTGCTCCGCATCAGCGCGCCCCGCCAGTAGCGGATGTGGCAGTGGTGTGCGCAGAAGTGCTGCTGCAGGAGGAGGGTTGTCTCTTCACGGGAGAGAAGTTCCGCACTCCGGAGCGGCCTTTCTTCTTCTGCCGCGCCGCGCCCTTGCCGCGCGCGCACGGCCCCGTTTTCGCGCCGCCCGCTGCCCGGGTACGTCCACGGCCTGCTCGACGACGTGGGATGGAAGACTTGGGATGGTGGTGGTGGTGGTGGCCCACCACTGGTGGGAAGAGCATCGCAACCAGTTCCTGGTCTCCGCGTTTTGGTCTGCTCCCATCCTCGGCTACTTTGCCTACCTCATCCTCAGCAACCATCATGCACACGATGCCGTGCATGGACTCCAGCACGCGGTCGAAGAATACGTCTCCTTCATCGCCTTACTCGGCTCCCTATTCATCATCTCCGGCGGCGTACTCCTGAAGGGCGACCTTCAGGGCAAGCCCATCATCAACACAGCATTTCTCGCAGTTGGGGCGGTCATCGCCAACGTCGTTGGCACCACCGGCGCTTCGATGCTGCTGATCCGTCCGATGCTCAAGACAAACAGCGAGCGCGAGTATGTGAAGCACATTCCATTGTTCTTCATCTTCCTCGTGTCGAACATCGGGGGTGCGCTCACCCCCATCGGCGACCCCCCACTCTTCCTCGGCTACCTTCGCGGCGTAGACTTTTTCTGGACGTTGGAAAAGCTGTGGGTGCCCTGGCTGGCGGTCGTGATTGTTCTGTTGGTGATGTTCTTTGTCGTTGATAGCTACTTCTACAGACGGGAAGACCAGAAAAACATCGACAGGGACAACATCGACGTCGAACCTTTGAGCGTGCAAGGTGGCTGGAACTTCTTGTTGCTCGCCGGGGTGGTCGCCGCAGTTCTGTTTTTGAGTCCCGACAAGGAGAACCCCGACTTTCGGATGTACTACGCCCGAGAAATCGCCATGTTCGGACTCGCTGCACTCAGCATGTGGCGTACCTCGAAGCTGCTTCGAGAAGAAAATGGCTTCACCTTCGGTCCGATTCTTGAGGTGGCCGCACTCTTCTGCGGAATCTTCATCACGATGATCCCCGCCACAATGCTGCTTCAGACCCACGGCTCCGCGCTCGGGCTCGACCAGCCCTGGCAATATTTCTGGGCCACAGGTCTGCTGTCGAGCTTCCTCGACAACGCTCCCACCTACGTCACGTTTGCCGCCCTGGCCTGCGGTAGCCTCCCCGCTGAGTGCGCAGGCCCAGAGCAGCTCGGAACCCTTGCCAACGGCCTGCATGGCGAGCCACTGCTTGTGGCGATTTCGCTCGGGGCGGTCTTCATGGGCGCAAACAGCTATATCGGCAACGGACCAAACTTCATGGTGCGCGCCATTGCGGAAGAGAATGGCTACAAGATGCCCTCGTTCTTCGGCTACATCGGCTGGGCTGCGGTGATCCTCCTCCCCGTATTCGCTGTGGTCACCTTCGTGTTCCTGTGAGCAACTGAGGCTTCAGATGCCCAGTGACGCTTCGCCTCGGAGCCTGCCACCGTACGCGCAGACCGCATGGGGACTCGCTGTGGTCGTCTCTGCACTTGTGACGTGGAGAATGGCGCAGCCACCACGGGCACCGGTGGTCGATCGCGTACCCCCTCCCCTGCCCCGTCCCCCCACGGGAGCCGAACGCGCAGCCGTCGATGCCATGGGACAAGAGCTGTCTCAAGCCATCGCCCGTGCAACCGTACGCCATGGCGCCCCCTTGGCCGCATCTGAACTCGAAGGTTCCGATGCGTCTGGCACTCCATGGTTGCCGTCAGGGGTTCCCGACAATCCGCTCACCCCAGCCGTTGCTTGGGTGTGGGAGGGCTGCGGGGAACAGGTCGTCCCCGTTCCGTCGCCGGACTGGCTTCTGTGCAGTACGGATGGCACACTTCGCGCGGGCGGAATGGAAGGTGCCCCCTCCTGGTCTACGCTCGCCCTCACTGAGGCGGAGCCCCCCTCCCCTCAGGGTAACGGGAATCCGTAATACCCAGCGAGCGTCCAGGTGCCATCGGCCAACGGGGCAACCATGGCAGGCCCAGACCGTCCGTCCCAGGCTGCTTCGTCCCCCGCGAATCCATACACCCAGACATCATCTACGCCCGAGTCCAGCCGAGCATATGCGCCGTTGAGCGTGGTCGTACCACTCGCCGGGATCTCCTCCAGACGGCCTGCAACCGCAACGAGCTCCGGATGTAGCTCACCGACTCCAAGGAAGAAACGGCGCGGCAGCACAGACAAGTCCACGTAGGCCGCACACTCTCCACTCCCTTCTCCGCGCTCGATCGACCACCAGACCAGGATGGCCGGATCGGGAGAGGTCGGTTCCGTATTCGTGGACTCCACCAAAAAGAACTCGGTGCAAATGCCGATGCCGTCTCGATCAAGCACCGCAACCTCCAGCTCCGAGCCCCCCGCTGCCAGCTGTCCGGCCACCACCCGGAGTGCGGCACTCAGGCGCCACCAAGCCGGCTCGAAGATCGCGGCTTCGCTGTCCGGCATCGAACCAGAGATGGCCTGGTCACCAATGCCGGAGTCCAGACCGCGATCACTGCGCTTCGCGCTGTTGCAGGCCAGCAGGAACAGAAACAGCATGCCTGGAAGTGGCTTCGTCATCGCTGTCGGGGTCTCACGCACAGTGTGTCTCCTTGCACCCTGCCCAGATTACCGGACTTACCAACGATCCTCTACTCTCCCAAGGCCGCTTCTTGCACCTTCGACGAGAGTTCTGCTTCGACAAAGCCACGGGCGGTGGTGGCCATCAGTCGAATCCGACGACCCACCAGCACCTCAGGTGCTGCTGGCGGCGTTCCAAACTCCATGCCTTCATCCCAGGCTACGCCTTCGACTTCGGGCGCTCCACCTTCCCAGCCCGCAGACCAAGTCCACCGGTCGTCCGGCCACCGGCCCTCCGGAACGCGCTCGCTCGGGCGCAGCCAAAGACGGTCGACGGCCTCCAGCGCGGGAGCAACTCCTTCTCTTCCAGGGCAGTCCTGCTCAAGGGTCTCGGTCGTGATGGTGGCACCATATGCGCAGTCGGCGCAGGTTGGATCGACCATGCCTTGTATCGAAATCAACCGGCCGCAGCGATGGTCGTCGGCGGACTGTCGACGCTCCCAGCCCGCTTCGAAGAACTCCCACACGAGCACGCCGTCCAGGGACTGATCGTCCCGAATCGTGACGTCTCCGTGGAGCACACCCCAAAGGTCATACGGCTCCCCGCTGCAGGCCACGGATGTGATGACGCCCGCCAGTCCCAGGTAGTGCCGGAACGCCCTCACGCATCTGTTGGTTGGTGCTCGCTGCATGGTGCGGGCTACAAGCCGAATTCGGTTCCGACCGGCCGCGCCTGGTACACACCGTCGGGGAGGTGCCATGCCGTCTGCAGGTAAAGCTGCACCGGCTTACCCTCGAGGACGGCGACATTGTCTCCGTCGAGAGCGTAGCCGACCACGATGTACTGATCGTAGGAAGCGAGGCTGCCCTCGAACGATGCATTGAGAATTCCAAAGCCGGCGGTCGTAGCGACAGCCTCCCAGCCCTCCACCGCAGCCTCGAAGGCCGAGGCATGGTCCCCATCCATCGCCGAGACCCCAAAGCCAAGCTCCAGTGAAGACACGTATGTGGCGGCGTCCCCGCCGAGCGCATCAAGGTTCCCGTAGTCACAGCGATAAATGGTGCCTGCGGTAGCAGCGGCAACATCATCAATGGCCCAAGCGCCGAGCAACCCAGGGTAGTCCCCCGTGAGATCGACCGCTGAGGAATCGGTCAGCGAAAGCTCCACAGCGCATTGGTCCTGTTGCCGGTCGAGGTCACCGTGAAAAGTCTCCCCTTCGAAGAAGTGGATCCGCATTACGGAGTCGTTGCCCGGAAGGCTTTTTATCACGCCACCTTGCACGGCAAAGTCGAAGCTGACCACGGCAGTATCGACAGTGAACAGTGCGTCGGTGTCGGCGTCGGTATCGGTGTCGGTGTCGGTGTCGGTGTCGCCATCCGCATCGGTGTCGGTGTCGGTGTCGGTGTCCGCATCGGTGTCGGTGTCGGTGTCGGTGTCGGCATCCGCCTCCGCCGTGTCCGCCCCCTCGCTGTCGACCACCTCTTCCTTTGAGGTGTCGGCACAACCCACGGCCGCACCAACCAGGAGCGCGGCCGACAACCAGAACTTTGCGTTTCGGGGAACCATGAGCGTCTCCAACGGACTCTGATGCCGCATCGGAATGCGACATCCGGCCACCGAGCGCTGCGAACGGATTTGCGCTGCGGGACCTGGAAGTGAACCAATCGACCCGACCCGGAGACCGCAGGACTCCGGTTTGCCAGAGCCCATCTCCACTCGCCGAGATTTCTGTCGACGGACGTTACCCGTCGACCTTTCTAACGTCAACCGCCAGGAGGCAGCTCAGGCGGGTCCACTTGCACCAAAACATCCATTTGGCGGTAAATATGGGCAGCAAGGCGGATGTCCCACGGATGGCCACCGGCACGCAGGCTCTCAATGGCATCGCGGAGTCCAGCGCGACGAGCGGATTCCGTGTCTTGCGACAGCGCATCGAGGTACCGGGTAAGTCCGTAGCTGGCACGATGAGGGTCGCTCGGCTGCGGAGCCCCCGCTCGATGGGAACGATCTTCAGACTCCAACATCACCCAGTCTGCCAGCAAGCCCACCCCGATCCCCGCATTCCGCCAAGCGTCGACCTGTGCCACAGCTTCGGTGCGATTCCCCAGCTCAAGCTGGATCTGGACCAGTCCTCGCTGGCAGGCAGGACTCGACTGCACGAGCTGCAGACAGTCACGCACCAGCTTCAATGAGCGGCTTGGCTTGCGCGACGTGGCCGCCACGTGAGCGATGACAAGAGCGTCGGTCGGATTGACCTTGAGCGCCTCACGCCAGGATGCAGCCGCCGCTTCGGCCCGCCCACTACGGCTGTTGATGCGTGCCTCGGCAACGAGTGTCTGAGCTCGTAGCCAGGCAGCCTCCTTGGGAAGAGACTCGGCCAAGCCTTTCAACAGACCGATCCGTTCGCGATCCGAGAGCGCCTGATCTCCCCCGCCATACATCCAAATCTGGCCCAGCGGGTGGTTGCGGAAAGACGCTGGAAGCGTGTCGAGAGCGACCGCGCCGGCCTGCTCGCGCACGCGGACATCGGCCATCACAACCCGCACGCCCGTGGTCTGCGGAAGGTCGGCAATCGCTTCTGCGGCCGCCTCCCAACGCCCTGCATCTATCGCCTCCTCCGCTCGCAAGAGCGCAACGAGCGGCTCGTTGCCCAGCCGCTCGAAAGAGACAGGGTTGCCCACAACACGGTCAATCCAAGCCATCGCCAGCTTGCTGTCCGGCCCTGCCATCCCATCCTCTGCAAGCGCCAACGCTTCGTTCAGCGTGGACGGGTCACCCGAGACCACTTCCCACAGAGCAAGGTCCACCAGAATGAGGCTCGACGCCACCTGGGACTGCGCGGGGGCGAGAATCCCCCCACTGCGATGCATCTGCCGAAGGTCGGAGCGGAGCGGAAGCAACACGTCGGGGTGACTGTCCAGCAAGGCCGCTCGCACGTTCGCCGACTGTGTCGTCGCTATCCATTGTCGGGTGAACACCACTCCCAGCAGTCCAGAAAACAGAAGGAGCAACACCATCGCAACGGATGCGAGGGCCACCCAGCTCGTACGCGCTGCCGGACCCGGCACCGGGTCCACGGGCTCGAGCTCCACCGACTCGTCGGGATCTTCAGGAAGCCCGCTCGCCATCCCGGCCCGCACCGGCTCTGTAGGCACGCTCGACGCGAACTCCGGCAACGCGGGAGAAAGCCCCATCGTAGGGGTGTCTTCGTCTTGCCCCGGAAGGTTTGGGATCGGCGGAGGTGGCTCAGGGACCTTTTCGATGACCGAGATGGACGAGCGGCGAATCACGGGGGTCCGCGGGTCGTGCGCGGGCTCCTCCTGTCGGGTCATGACCACTACGTCCTCGTCTTCTTCCTCCAAAAACCCCTCGTCGTCAAAATCCCCCAGCGCATCCCGTGTGGGAGCGTCCAGCATTTCGCGGGACGGAACCACGCCATGTTCGGCACGCCACGCCCGCAGATCCACCGGACCGCGCTTCGTGGCCCCTGGCACTTCATGAACCGGCCCTGCGACCGGCGCGAGACGGCGATTGTCTCCCGACCCGATGACCTGCATGATCTGCGTGTCTGCAGCACCGCTTTCAATCAAGCCCTCGGGGTCGGAGTGCTCGTAGGTGGGAGGGTCGACCAGTTCTTCCTGGCTAGCCATGACAGCAGCCATCGTCACATCATCGTCGATGTCGTCGGAGAGAGCGGTGTCATCGCCGGAAAAGCGAAAGAGGCTCGGAAATGCGTCTCCCCGCTCCCCTTGCTGAGGACTCCAGCCGTGCATCAGCTTGCTGGCTTCCGCCGTCTCCGGATCCCCTTGGTCGAGACTCGCCGTGGGCTCGGAGGCCTCCCATCCACCGTCGGAGGTGAGGCCTGTGAGCAGCTCTGTCATGAGGGCCGAAAGGTCTTGCTGCCCGATCGTAAACTCTCCCCGCAATCCCCACAGGAGTTGTTGAATGCGCGGCAGCTCCCCATGGGTACGGCTCAAGCGCTCGAGGAGCCCTCGTGCCCGAAGCACACTGCCCGTGGCGAGAAAAATCTCTGCGAGCGCAATTTGTTCGTCGATGCTTCCCGCGCGCTCCACCTCGCGCGCGTTCGATGGGGGCCGAACTGGCGTCGCAGAAGCGCCAGCTTGGATGGAGCGAAGACGGTCGGCATCCAATCCCAGAGCCTGGAGCTTCTCTACTTGGCGTGCGGCACGTGCTGGCCAACCGCGCGCGATGAACATCTCCGCCGTCAACGCGAGGACTGCGGCATCGGTCGGTTCCGACTCCAGCAGCTCCCGCAATCGCACCCATGCCCGGTCCATGAGGCACAGGTCCATAAACGCCTTTGATTCCTCGATCAGTGCAAAGCGAGTGGGAGGACGAACCGTCGCCCACCGCTCCACAAGACGAATGACTCCCACTGCACTGCGAACCGCTGCCAGACGGGCGACCAGTCGGTCCAACGAACCGTCGTCCGGGAGCCGAGAACCGGAGCTGTTCGACAGGAACGTGGCCATGACCCCTCAGGAGTGTGGTGCCATCGCAAGATCCAGCGACGGCCCGTCTGAGGTGGCCAACGCGTCTGGACAAGAACCAGTCCGAGCGGCAGCCCCTCGAGTCAGTCCGCGCAACTATACCACCCGGTTGCGGCTCAGCCCTTGGTCACCGGCCCTTGTTGATGCAAATGCACCAACGATTCCAAGAACGAAGAAGCCCCGTCCCTCACTCGGAGGAACGGGGCTGGATCCGGAGAGAGGCTCAGCTAAGCGCTGCTTCCAGCTCTTGCTTCAGCAGCGGACCAACTTCGAACATGTCGGCCACGATGCCGTAGGTGGCGTGCTGGAAGATAGGAGCTTCCGCATCGGTGTTGACCGCAACGATGATCTTCGAGGTCCGCATTCCGGCCAGGTGCTGGATCGCGCCCGAGATCCCCATCGCCACATACAGGCTTGGGTTCACGGTCTTGCCGGTCTGCCCAACCTGTGCCGAGTGCGGCGCGAATCCTGCATCCACACACGCGCGAGAAGCGCCCGGCGTGGCGCCGATCGATGCTGCAAGTGGTCGGATGAGGCTGTCGAAGCCGTCCTGCGACTTCACCGAGCGGCCACCAGAAACAATCCGTTCGGCTTCGGTGAGGTCTGCGACCGTCGAGGATGGGGCCTCAGTGTCCACCACGCTGGTGAGCGCATCGCCGCCGCCGACGGACAAGCCGAGCGATGCAACAGGCGCTGAAGCCCCCGTGCTGGTCGGGATGCCGAAAGAGTTTGGACGAACGGTAAACAGTGCGGGCGAAGACGAAACCTGCACTTCGACGAAGGCCTTGCCGGCGTAGACCGGACGACGACCGACGACAGCGCCGCCATCAGCGCGTAGCTCGGTCACTTCTGTGCCCAGTCCGAGCCCCAGGCGTGCTGCCAGGCGGGGCAGTCCGTCCTTCGCCTCTGAGCTGGCCGCCGCAAGGACGACTGCTGGGCTCAGCGACTCGATGGCTCCCTGAACTGCCTTGACGTAGGCACCCGTGAGGTGGCTCGCGAAGTCTCCAGCAACAGTGACAACCTTGTCGGCACCGTAGCCACCGAGCTCGGCACCACTATCGGCACCGAGTACAAGCGCGGTGACACTGCCGCTACCAAGACTCTTGGCCTTCGCGAGGAGCTCGAATGCGGTCTTCTTGAAGACACCGCCGTCATGCTCACAAATAACGAGAATTCCGTTGGACATAATTTCTCCAGTGATGGATGACGGGTCTCAGAGGACCTTGGCTTCGTCGCGGAGGAGGGTGACGAGTTCCTTCACCATCGAAGGAACCTCGCCGCTGAGGATGCGACCCGGAGGCCGCGCAGGGGGCTCACTCCAGTTGACCTGGGTGACCTTCGCGCCTGCTGCGCCGACACTGGCTGGGTCAAGCCCCAGAGCCGCGGCGTCGTAAACAGGAATCTTCTTTCGCTTCGCCATCATGATGCCGCGCAGCTTTGCGTACCGAGGGGTGTTCATCCCCTTGTCGGCCGAGATGACTGCGGGCAAGCTGCCTGTGACCACGTCACGTACACCGCCACCAGACTGGCGCCAAGCCTTGAAAGACCCGCCGTCCAGCTCGAGCTTGTCGACCACGGTGACCTGCGGCCAACCGAGCAGCTCAGCGACCATGGCAGGAACCTGGCTGTTGTCGTCGTCGATGGCTTGCTTCCCTGCCAGGATCAGACCGACACCTTCTTTCTGGGCGGCTGCGGCAAGGATGCGCGCGATGCCGAGGCTGTCGCTTCCAGCGAATGCAGCATCGTCAAGGCGAACGGCATCGTCGGCGCCGCGAGCCAGGGCGTCACGAATCCGCTGTTCGGAATCCGAACCGCCAACCGTCAACACGATGACTTTTTTCGCGACCTTGGCATCTTTGAGCTTGAGGGCTTCTTCAAGCGCGAACTCGTCGTAGGGATTGATCTCCATTTTGAGATCTGAGGCGTCAACACCTGCGCCTGAGCCGTCAATTTTGATGCGGCTGTCGCTGGCAGGGACCTGCTTGAGGCAGACTCCGATAATCACGATGCACTCCAGTCGGGAGGAAGCGGGAAAGAAGCGGCCGACAATCGACCGCAGACCTTACGAGGTGGAAGAGCCCATCCCGTGTAAGAACACGTCGACCACCTGTTCGGCGGCCTTCTCAAGGTTGAATCGGTCGCGCTTGCGCGCGAGGACCCATTGAATCGAAAGCTCGTCGAGTGCGCCGAAGAAGGCCCACTTGACCAGAAAAGGGTCGATGTCGGAGCGGAAGTCTCCGCCCGCCTGACCATCCTGCAAGATCGTCTCGAAGACGCCCAAGTATTCCCACAAGCGCTCGGGTCGATACTCCCGGACGAAGCGGGTCGACTGACGAAGCTCTACCTGTAGGACTTGCGCAAGCGCGGGCTGGAGACGCATCTGCTCAAAGTGAAACCGGGCAAATGCGCGCATTCGCGCTGCGGGGTCGGCGATGCCATCCACCGCAGCGCGCAGCCCCCTTAGGATGCCATCCATCTTTTCTTCGAAGATGGTGAGCAGAAGATCCTCTTTATTCCGAAAGTAGAGGTAAATCGTTCCGTCCGCGACACCGGCACGCCGAGCGATGTCGGATATCCGCGCAGAGCGGTACCCCTTTGCCGCAAACACAGCGACCGCAGCGTCGACGATGCGCACACGCTTGTCGCTCCGTTGGCGGCCGCTCCGGACCTTCTCGCTTTGGACTTCGACTTCGTTCATGCGCTCGGTCGGGCCTTCGAGCCCAAAATGAATAGCGATTCAGTGAATACGATTCAGTTTTACCGCCCGGCAGAGCGGCGTGCAACACGAGACCGGAGTCCAAGCGGATATTCGTCACCGCGACTCTTCGATCTGCTCCATCAATAGCGAAACAAACGCTGGGCCATCAAAAGATCCATCATCCCTCCGAAGCATCAAAAGCAACCGGGCACCCTCGTCCGGATGTCCACAGCCGATCTCCGCGCGCCCCCACCATGCCAGCCAGTCTGCTGTCAGGCTCTCCGTCGGCCCGGAGCGGCCCAGCGCAGCCGCCTCTTCGAACTGTTCTCCAAGCACCATGGCCTGCATGGCCAGCTGGGCCGACAGAGGATGTGCGTACGGAAGCTGCCGGGCGCGATCAAAGGCATCAGCCGCGTGGTTCCACTCCCCTCGCAGACCATGCGCATGCCCGAGGAAGTGCCACGCATATGCTGACTCCGGCTGGGCCTCGACCGCCTGTGCGAAGAGCGCTCGGTCGGATCGCCAATGCAGGGATGCGCTCGAGTGAATCAGGAGCCCCAGCCCCGTGAGCGCCACCAAAACTGCGCCTTCACGACGAATCGGAACCGTCCAGCGAGACAATGCCCAGCCCAGCGCGGCCACCCCGGCATAAAGGTAGCGGTCACCCGCCAGGTGCGCGGACAAGGTGGTCGGCAGAGCGATCATTGGTGCAAGCAGCACCACCAAAAGGATCCCGCGCAAGCGCCGATCCGAGCGCCAGACTGCAAAGGCCGCCACCATGATGACCAGGGCTCCAGCAACCCAAATTTCCCAAGCGAGGTGGTGGGTGTCACGAACCGCCGTGAGCGGGAAGGGCCACACGAGAGTGCCAATCTGCGAAGAAAACACCGTCCAGGCATCCACGCCATCGATGTGCCCACTCGGCGGGACTGCGGCAACTCCGACCCCCAGCCGGACGCCCAGAGCCACAGCCACTCCAGCGAGCGCCGCGCCGGCTTCGGTGCGGGTCAGACGACCTGTGGCCCATCCACCAAGCACCCAGACAAGCGACGACTCTTTGGCCCACATCCCCACGCAGGCCAGCAGTAGGATCCACACCGGATGAACACGATTCGCGGCCACCAGCAGAGTCAGACCGAGCGCGACGGCCAGTGCATCTGGCAGGGCGCTCGCCCACCCCAGGACCTCCCAGCAGAGAGGGTGCACGGCAAATACGACAGCACCCACTAAAGCCGCAGGAGTGCGCCCTCCAAGCATGCACACCAAAGCCGCACTGACTGCATGGAGCAGGCCCGCGACCACATGCACACCCAACATCCCGCTTCGACCGAGCAGAGAAAGAGCGGTCATCGCGACCGGCCGGTAATACGCCGCGCCAGTGTCCCCGAGCCCCACAGGCTGGCTCCACAGGCGGCCAAGATCCGACAGAGGTATGGGCGTCAGGTAGCCCTCAATCAGGGTGTGATCGTCCCAAACCGCTCCGCCCGGCCAATACCAGACTGACATTGTGAGACCGATCGCCGCCGCAACGAGCGGCCGCGTTTCGGGCGCCATCGACCGGAGCCGCCCGCCCAATCCTCACCCCTTGCGGGCAGCCAGGAACCGCTCGACCTGACCGACCACATCCGGGTCGGGCACGGTGGACCAGTCCTTGAGGAAGCGAGCGTTGCCCGATTCGGTCAAGGGGTGTTCCACCATCTTCGAGAGGACCTTGAACGGCAGCGTGGCCACATCAGACCCGGCGAGTGCAACCTGCACCATGTGCCGCGGGTGGCGAACCGATGCCGAGAGCACTTCGGTGCCGAGGGCCGGATACATCGCGTAGATGGCCACGATCTGCTCGATCAGCTCCACGCCATCCTGCCCGACATCGTCGAGGCGACCGAGGAATGGTGAAATGTAGGTGGCTCCCGCTTTCGCTGCGAGCAGCGCCTGATTGGCCGAAAAGCAGAGGGTGACATTCACTGGAATGCCATCGTCCGACAACGCCTTGGTGGCCTTCAGCCCCTCTCGGCAGAGCGGCACCTTGACGACCACATGCTCACTCACTTGTGCGAGCAGCCGTCCCTCGCGAATCATGCCCGCAGCTTCCTGCGAGACCGTCTCGGCCGACACTGGCCCCTGCACAATCTCGCAGATCTCCGCGATGACCGACACGAAGTCTCCGCCCTCTTTCGCGATGAGAGAGGGGTTTGTGGTGACGCCGTCGATGATGCCCCACGAGTGGGCTTCACGAATTTCGTCAAGGTTGGCGGTATCGAGGAACAGCTTCATGAGGACCTCCGTCACAACCGTCGCCACCATCCGGCTTCGGGGGCCCGACCTACCGTACCCATCGGATGCCGGCAAGGCGTCCGCCCAGCCCCGGCCCCCTCCAGATCGCTGTGCGCCCCTGCGCGGAAAGGTACCTCAGTCGCTTGCCTTCCACTGGATGTCGCCAATCGGGTGCCACCTCTCGAGCAGGCTCCAAGGCAAAGGGTCGCTCCAGGAACGCCACATGCGGCACCATCAAACGAGGGAGCTGGATCGTCTGATCCCCAAGCAGCAGAATGTCGATGTCGATCGCTCGGTCCCCCCAACGAAGCGTGGGCTGCCGGCCCAGACGCACCTCGATGGACTTGCACCGGTCGAGCAGCGCCAAACCCTCCAGCGATGTGTGCGCCCGAACCGCTGCGTTGAGAAACGGTCCCTTGGCGCGACCGATGCCGCGAGACACCACTGCACGAGAAACCCGCTCGACCCGAATCTCCGGCGTGGCGCTCAATGCCGCCACTGCGAGCCGTAGGCTTCGCACCTGGTCTCCAAGTGACGCCCCCAGCCCAAACACCACGGGCTTCATCAGTAGGGCCGCTGCCGCATCGGCAAGAGGATCATCGCGCGCTCGTCCACAACCGCCTGCCGCTGCAACAGGGCTTCTCTCTTGGAGCTCCGGACGCGCCCGTCCGGGGAGAGCACCCACCCTCCGCCAAGTGGATCCTCCGGGAGCCCGCCCAGCTCGTCGACATTCGAAATGTCTTGGTCGAACTTCTGCACATACCGCTCTCGATGTTTTGCGATCTGGTCGGCCAGCTCGTCATGAAGGAGACTGTTGTACTTGACCAACAGTGCATCGCGAACCTGGGGCTTCTGGTCGGCCCGCATCTCTTCTTCGAGGTACCGCAAGGCGGTCCGTCGGTCGCCACCTTCTTCCACGAACCCGGCTGCCGCGGTGCGGTACCAACCGGGCGCGTTCGGACGCTCCGCCGCGGTCGTGACCCAGTGAAACGCCGCCTCGTGGTCGTGCCGGTACAAAAATGCGTTCATGCCAATGGCAAAATGTCTATAATTTCTCATTGTTCTTCCTTGTCTGTTAATTTTATTAAATCGTTTAATAACTGCGTATGTTCTTCTGTAAGCATTACTATTTCTTCGTTTAGATACTCTAAGT
>CAJWOS010000156.1 GCA_913044235.1 uncultured Pseudomonadota bacterium | reverse complement strand
CTCGACGTACACCACCCCCTCCGCGATGCAGTCTTCTGCGAGCTCGAATGCCGCACGCTCCAACGCTTCGGCATCCTGAAGGACCGCCGTGGTGTAGGCAAACCCCTCCAAGTAGTCGGGCAGGCTTTCGTATGTGGGCTTGAAAACAAGCTCCTTGAGGCCCTCCTCCGTGTAGGACGGGAGCGCCACACCCCGCTCACGAGACATCTCAATCAAAGAAGGCAGACGCAGTGATCCGTCCAAGTGCACGTGCAGATCGGTCTTAGGAAGGGCCTGCAGCAGTTCGTTCGACGGTCGGGGCGGGCGCATGGGTACTCCGTCAGTCCTTTCTGGTCCCCCCTTATTGGATAGCGGGAACCCTGACCGCATCTGAGGGATCCCAGCCGGTGCATCGGACAACGGACACGATAGGCGTTGGGGGCCCGGCGCCGCATCCCGCCCGCCTCGTTCCGCCCCACACGCAACCGGAGGTCTGGGTGCCGCAGTCTGAACCGTCCCAAGCAAGGGGTGTCGTGGATGCCGTCTTCGCGAGACTTCCCGTCGCCCTCACGGTCACGCTCTGCTTGACAGCGTCGTCGGCCATCGCTGGCGACGGATCCGACCCGCTCCTCGAGAGCATGGTGTCGGAGGTCGAGCGCACCATGTCCACGCTCGCATCGGAGGAAACGCCCCCCTACTGGCTGGCGATCGGCGTCGTCGACGAGCGCTCCTGGCAGCTGGACGGCACCCATGGCGCCGCGGGCGTACCCAGCGAGAACCACCGCCGCGTTGGCGATATCGACCTTCGCGTGGGCTCCTGGGAGCTCGACAACACCCACAAAATTCGGGATGGCGGATGGTTCGACTCGCCAGAGCGTTTCGGCATCCGCCTACCCCTCGAAGACGACCCCGACCTGCTACGAACGTCGATCTGGCTGGCCATGGACGACACCTACCGCAGCGCAGTTCGTCGGCTCATCAAGGTGAAGACCAACAACGCGGTCAAGGTCGAGCGAGAAGACTCGAGCCACGACTTCTCCCCTGCAGAAGGCATCGTGGACATCCAGCCCCTGGAGCCGCTCGAGTTTGATCCCGCCCCCTGGCTGGATGTCATGCGCAGGACCTCGGGTCGCTTTCTCGACTACGAGCATGTCCATGACAGCAACGTCACTCTCGAGGTGAACGATCAGGTGGAATACCTCGTCACCACAGACGGCACACAACTGCGGCACCAGCGCTCACGGGTTCGCATCGCCGTCTGGGGTGCCACGACCGCCGAAGACGGACAGGTCCTCGAAGTATACGACTACATCGACACCGCAGGCATCGACAGTATCCCCGATGAGGCAGCCGTGATGGCGATGGTCGAGGGGGTCGCCCAGCGGGTCACCGATCTGCGGACCGCACCGATCGTCGATCCCTTCATCGGCCCGGCCATTCTGCGCGGTCGGGCGGCTGCGGTCTTCTTCCACGAGATCCTCGGCCACCGTGCGGAAGGGCATCGACAGAAGGACGAAGATGAAGGTCAGACCCTCACCGACATGGTGGGGCAACAGATCTTCCCCACCTTCATCAGCGTGCACGACGACCCGACGCTGCCACAGTGGGGCGCGACCGACCTCAATGGCTACTACCCGTATGACAACGAAGGTGTGAAGGCCCAGCGAGTCACCGTCATCGACCAGGGCGTGCTCGAAGGCTTCCTGATGTCTCGCGCACCGATCGAGGGCACCGCGCACTCGAACGGACACGGCCGGCGACAGCCGGGGTCGGCGGTGGTCGCCCGACAAGGGAACCTCATTGTCACTGCGGACGACGGGGTTCCGTACGAAGCGCTGCGCGCCCAACTCATCGAACGGGTCCAGGCCGAAGACAAACCGTTCGGACTCATTTTCGACGACATCTCTGGCGGATTCACGCTCACCGGCCGCGGCACTCCGAACAGCTACGCGGTGCAACCGGTCACCGTGTGGCGGGTCTGGCCCGATGGTCGGCCGGATGAGCTGGTGCGGGGCGTCGATCTGATCGGGACGCCACTTGTCACGTTCGGTCGCATCGTTGGTGCGAGCGACACCACCGCTGTCTTCAATGGCTCTTGTGGAGCGGAGAGCGGCTGGGTCCCCGTCTCGGGGATCGCACCCGACCTCCTCGTGAGTGAAGTGGAAGTCCAGCGCCGCGAAAAAAACAACGACCGACCGCCCCTGCTGTCGCCCCCCACGCCTCGCACCCTCCCCCTGCCCGCCCGAGGCACACCATGAGCCCGATCGGTGCCCTTCTGTATGGACTCTGGCAGACGACTTCTGTACAGGCCTCAAACATGGCGCTGCCCCCACCGGACGGCGCCATGATCGCAGCCGCGGAGCAGGAGCTTCAGCGAGCACTGGGCATGCAGCTACCCGATCAGCCCAAGCCCTACTACGTTGCCTACGAATTCCTCGACGGCGAGTATGCCACCGCCCGAGCGCGTTCGGGTGTGCTCGATGCCTTCAACCAGGACCCGTACCGCAGCGTTCGGGTCGAGGTTCGGGTGGGCGACTACGCGCTCGATAACAGACGGTACGAAGGCGATTTTGGAGAGCGTGAGGGGGTGTCGATGCGCACGCTCCCGCACGACCCGATCCCCGTGGCACTGCGTCGCGAAATCTGGCTCGCCACCGACGAAGCCTACAAGGGCGCCGCCGAACAGTTCTCCGGAAAGGCCGCGGCGCGGGAGGGCCGTCCCGTTCCCGCGGAACCCGTAGGATCATTTCAGCCTATCGACCCGGTCACTACAGCAGTCTCGCGGGGAGCCCCCATCGACGGCGACGCCACCGTCGCTCGCGTACGCGCCCTATCGGCGCGCATCACCAACATCGCAGGCTTGGAAAACGCGGAAGCGATTGCACGCGATTGGTCCGGAACCCGCATCGTGGTCACATCCGAAGGCACTCGCGCGTGGATTCCCACGGGCTTCTCGGTCGTTCGCGTCGAAGGGATCGTTCGCACAGAGACGGGCACACGACTTCGGGACTGTCGGTGGTGGGTGGCGCGGACTGCCGCCGAGCTGCCCGAGCTCGACGAGATGGTGGCAGAGGTCGAGGCCATGACCGCCACATTGAGGGCGGCATCGACCGCCACCGAGGAACGGGACTACCTCGGACCCGTCATCTTCGAAGGCGCCGCAGCCGTGGAACTGTTTCGGCAACTGCTTCCCCCCGAAATTTCCGGCACCCCGCCCGCTGAGAGAGCTCCCGACCCCTACTCCGAAGTGGACATGGCGCCTCTACCCACCGCACGGATCGGCCGGCGCCTGTTGCCGGAGGGATGGACAGTCCTCGACGACCCTGCACAGGCGGAAGGCACCGCTGGCCACTACGAGCGCGACTTCGAGGGCGTCGAACCTCAATCGGTGCAACTGATCGAAGATGGCGTACTCAAGAAGGTCTTGATGAGTCGAATCCCGCGCGCGCGCACCGATGGATCGACCGGACACGGACGCGGCCTCGGCATGGACGCCCGAGAGGCGATGCCTGGCGCGGTTCAGGTCCGCCCCTCCAAAGCGATGTCCAACCAAAAGCTCCGCAAGCGCGCGCTCGGACTCGCTCGACAAGCAGACCTGCCCTATGTGCTGGTGGTCCGCCGCATCGAGCCACCCGCGCTGGCCGAGGACTTCGAGGTCGCCTTCACAGGCGATGGTCCGCTTGCGGGGCTGACCCGTCCGCTTGAAGTGAGCCGTCTGTATCGGGACGGCCGGGAAGAAGTCGTGCCACCGACACTCGGCTTCGTGGGCGTGGACCGCCGCGTCCTGCGTGACATCGCCGGAGCGGGTGGTCCTGGGGACTGGGTGGGTGTGCTTGATGCACCGAACGGACCCCGCCGGTTCTCCATCGGTTCCGTGGGCGGACTTCCCGCCGCGTGGTCGGTGCCTTCTGTGGTGATCACAGAGCTCGAGCTGCGGTCTCTCGGCGGAGGCCAGCCGCGGACTCTTGCACCGCCTGGCGAGTGAGCGCTCGATGCAGCGCGTGCTGATGGTTTTCGCCGGCCTTGGGCTTATCTCGCGCATCGGGCACGCTGCGGAGCTTGAGCTTCCAGCCAGCGAGAACCCCGCTCTTTGGAGGGATGCCATCGTGGTCTCCGGACTGGCTCGGGTTCCAGGCAAAGCTCGGTTGGAGGCCGGAACACAATGGCGCCTGGTGGTCACCCGGGCCGACGGCACCCGCCTGATCCAAGAGCTCGCTCCCCCAACGAACGCCGAGGCCCGCGAGACTGCAGCCATTCTGGCCGCGAGCCTGCTCCGACCGGCCACCACCACCGCGCTCCCGCTGCCACCGCCTCCGCCTCCGCCTTCACCCCCTGCCGCGTCAACACCAGCCCCAAGACCAAGCCCCAGGCCGGTGCCCTCGACAGTCCCCGTGTCCAAACCCGCGCCCCAACCCGAGCCCATCCCCACCGCTCCCGCGCCAAGCATCAGCACGCTCGAGCCCTCTGCGTCGACCCGCTCTGATCCCTTTTTTGCCCGTGGCGTCGCACTCACCATGAGCGCCACGGGGCGCTCCACAACCGATCAGCGTGTGGGAATCGGCATGACCGGCGCCGGATCCGTCTACACATCGTTGGGAGCCGTTTTCGAGCTCGGGCTCTCCCAACTTTGGACCCCTCGTACCGATCTGGACCGCCCCGATCGGAGTCTCGTGGCCACCAACCTGTGGCTGGGTGGCGGCTGGGTGCCTCCAGCCGGACTGCCCGTACCTGTGGGATGTATCGGAGGGTCGCAGCGCCGATACCGCCTCGATGGCGAGACCGTGGCAAACCTCACGGTTCCTGTTGCGGCGCTTGGTATGTACTGGGACCCCCTCGCGGTCGATACTCCTGCTGCAGGCTTGAGAACCGGCTTCCGCTTGGAGCGTGACTTTCGATCCACGGTCCTGGCCAGTCTCGACGGGTCTGAGGGTCCGATCGAGCGCTGGGCCATGGTGGTCCACATCGGCGGTCGACTGGGCCCAACGTTCCAGCCACGGGATACAGCGCCATAGAGCACAGCGCTCCAACGAAAAAAGTCGTCTTCACTGTGATCGATTTGGGGTCGTGCCGACATGCGCCATACGAACCCCGGTACCGCAGCCGCTGCGCCGCCGGGTTCCCAGACCCCGTCCCTCACCCCCCGTCAGTGGAAGGCCGTCCAACGTGGCGAACCGTCAGCCATCGATGCCGTATGTGAAGACTGGCTCCCCACAGTATTGCAGTGGTGCCGTCGGCTGTGCGGACCGCGGGTCGACGCCGACCATGCCACGCAAGATGTCTTTCTCGTGGTCTTGCGTCGAGTCCACACTGTCGAGCGGCCCGAGCAGCTTCCGTCGTGGATGTTCGCGGTCACGCGCCGCGTCCTCGCGCAGCACCGACGCAAGGCTTGGGTACGGCGCTGGATACCGGGAGACGTCCCTGAGGTCTCCGATCCCCGGCGCTCACCAGACACGCTCACGGAGCGTCGGCAGCTCGCCAGCCAGGTGGCGTCCATACTCGAACAAATGCCGGAAGAACTTCGAGCAGTCCTTGTGCTGTGCGACCTCGAAGATCGTACGGACCCCGAAGCCGCCGCGATGCTCGGGCTCAAGATCGGTACGGCGAAAAGCCGTCTCCGCCGCGCACGCGTACGCTTCCGCGAGCTTTGCGTTCGGCAAGGGCTCGCGCCGACCTCCGGAGGCAGCTGATGCCGTCTGATCCGTTCCTTTCCGCGCTCGCCGCAGAGACGGAGGCCACCCCCGCCGACCGGACCCGTCTCCGTGCACTCATTCGCGCTCGGCATGCTGCGTCGAGCCGCCCCTGGCTGCCCATCCTTGCTCCTGTGGTTGGTCTCGCCACGGCTGGACTCCTGTGGCTGATGTTGATCGACGGCCCACCCGAGCCCGTGGCCGCGACCTTCGACGCCAACGAGTCGCAGACCCTGCACCTGGCCAGCGGTATCCAGCTCGCCACTCGCGGCACCGGAACACTCTCGGGAACCGACCGCGCGCCTCGACTGGCCTGGAGCGCAGGCACCGTCGAGCTGTCCGTCCAGCCCAGTGCCGGGCTGGACGTCCAGGTTCGCACCGAGGAAGCCTTGGTACAGGTGGTCGGCACGGAGTTCTCGGTCGACCGCGGACCATTGGGCACTAGGGTCGACGTGACTCGCGGTCTGGTGTCCGTGACCTGCGACAACGGGACCGAGCAGGCACTCGCTGCCGGTGAAACGGCAACCTGCTGGCCCACGACTGCCGCGGGGCTCCTCGGCCGCGCGCAGGCCTTGCGGGAGCAGTTCGCCCCCCCCGAAGCCATCTTGGGCACGGTCGAGCAGGGCTTCGGCCGCAGTCCGAGTACCGCCATCTATACCGAGCTCTCCGCTCTGCGAGTGGTGTTGCTCTCGGAGGGGTCCGATCCCACCGCCGCGATCCCCGCGGCCAGGGAGCATCTCTCTGTTGCAGAGACCGGACGGCGGGCGGAGATCGCCCGCATTGGGGCCTCCCTCGGCTACCAACAGGCAGGATGTGATGGTGCAACGCCGTTCATCGAAGAGCTGCCCGCCAAAGAAGTGGCTGCATCTGCGCTTTCTATGTGTCAGACTCCTGGCGAAGCCGGCCAACTGAGGTAGCCTTTCGGTTGTTGTCCGTGTTTTGCCCGGAGCCCACCCTGCCCCGCCTTCTCCCCAAGATCGCCATCGTTTTCGTGGTGCCGGCGACAGCCTGTGACGACGTGAGTGTGGTGTTTCCGGAAGGCGGAGACTCGCTCGATATCGCCGCTGGGGGCGTCGACGTCGGCGATGAAGAGCGTGAGCCATCGCCCGAAAATCCACTTCGTGGAAGCAGTCTCACCATCAATGGCGATGCTGAAGGCCTCCAGCTGGGTGGAGGCGCGCTGCTCGCGCTTCCACCCACCACTACGCGCCCAGCCCGCCTGCTCCTAGGCGGGTACGGTGACTCCACGAATGGCACTGCGAGCGGCAGCTTGGCGGTCCATACTGTCGGCGAAGAAAACACTGTGGGGTACTCCGACGCAGAAACCCTGATGGTTGGCGCAGCAGGCACCAGCTTTGGCTGTGGCGGCCGCGCGCTGCATTCCCATGCCATGGTAGCCATCGGTGCCTGCACCCGTTCTGCCGAAGCCGGCGAACAAATGGGCGCGGTATACCTCTTTTCGTACGACACCCTCGAGGCCGGTGGTGTCTCTTGGGAACAAGCAGACGGCCGAATCGAAGGCGCTGTGGAGTTTGGTGGACTCGGCCGAGCCATCGCATCCGGGGACTTTGACGGTGATGGCGCCGTCGACATCATCGTGGGCGCACCCGATGCCGACGGCGGTCGAGGGCGCATCTACGTGCATGCCGACGTGTCGTCTGCGCCATGGCAAAGTGCGCTTGATCTCTCGCCCCTGGTGCGCGGAACCGCCGGTGACGATGCCCTGGGGAGAAGCCTCCTGATGGACGGCGACCTCACCGGCGACGGCTACAGTGACCTCATCGTGTGTGCGCCCGGCTGGGACGTCGCGGGCGTGCCTGGTGCAGGAGCATGTGGCGTCATCGCCGGGGGGCTCGCCGACTCCGAGGACGCGCGGCTCGAAGACCAAGTGGTCTCCACCATCTACGGCAGCCGCTTCGGAGACTCTCTCGGCGACGGCACACAAGCGGTCGCTGTCGGCCACTTTCTCGATACCGACAGGTTCACATCCGATGCGCCGCGGTCCATCGCCGTGGGAATGCCTGGATCCGATGGCGAAGCGGGCGCAGTGCTCGTGGTCGGACCGAGCGACCTCGACGGCTACGTCTCCGCGACGGCTGCCACCCTGCGCATCAACGGCGACGGGCGCTTCGGGCACAGCCTGGCTGCGCTACCCGGCGGCGGCCTGCTCGTGGGCGCACCCGAGTTCGCAGAAGGCGGTGCGGCATTTGCGATTGTCCCGGACCGGATCTGGATGCCATCCGGCGAGGCCATCCATGCCAGCAACGTGGCCGATGGGATCTGGATCGGCGCCAACCCCAACGGCCGCTTTGGCACCCGTGTTGCCACCGGTCACGACATCGACAATGACCGATGGCCTGACGTATTGATCGGGGCCCCCGGGCCCACGTCTGCCTCCCCCGGCTCGGTCACGGTCGGATCCCTGCCCGACGGCTGGTCGATCGACTGAAACAGACGGGCTCTGCTTACGGTGGTGCGCCACTGATGTTCGAGGAAGCGCCAAGCGGCTACACTCCTGCAGCGCGGTCTCGACGCCGAATTCGCTGATGTCTGACTCTCCTTGGATTTCGTGTTGGCCTACCTTCTCGATACGCGACGCTATGTCGAGACTCCCGAAGGAGTCGAGGTCGCGATCGACTTGGCTGGCCCCGTCGTGCGCTGCTGGGCCTGGCTCATCGACTTCGGCATCCGAGGGGCCATCTATGTTGCCAGCATGTTCCTCCTTGCCTTCACCTCAATGATGCTCGGCGATGCGAGCATCGGCTTGCTGCTTGTCCTCTCCTTCCTCTTGGAGTGGTTCTACCCAGTCTTCTTCGAAGCCCAGTTTGGCGCCACACCCGGCAAGCTGGCCACCGGACTCGTGGTTCTTCACGACGACGGCACCCCAGTCGGATGGCGCGCAGCCCTCATTCGCAGCCTGTTGCGGTTCGTCGACCACCTGCCCGCCATCCCGCTGTTCGGACTGCTCGCGATGGGGATATCTGCCGACTTCAAGCGCATCGGGGATCACGCGGCCGGCACCGTCGTGGCCTATCGTCACCGCGCCGTGGCCCGCACCGAGCTCCCAGAAGTCACCGCAATCCCGCTGCCCATGCCGCTCACCCTTCCCGAGCAGAGGGCCATCATCGACTTCGCCCGACGCTCCCATGCATGGACCGACGAGCGACGCGCCGAGCTCGGTGAAGTGCTCGAGCCAGTGGTCGGAGGCCCCGGTCCTGTCGCTGCACGCCGCCTGCAGGGGATGGCCCGCTGGCTGTTGGGAGGCCGGTGACATGAACCAGGAACACTTCGTCCAGCGGAACGAAACCAGCTGGAGCGAGCTCGATGCGCTCTTGGTGAGCCTGGAAAAGATGACCGGTACAGTCGACATTCCAGACGACCTACCCGCTCGCTACCGACGCCTCTGCCAACAGCTCGCCGTGGCCCGACATCGTCGGTATAGCGCCGACATCGTGGCCCGTCTCAACGGCCTCGTGATGCGTGCGCACAGCCAAATGTATGGCAACGAGGTGGAAGGACTGCTGGCGCAGGCACGCCGTCTGATTCGCCGCTTTCCGACCGCGGTCCGCCGTGAGTGGCGGGTGGTGCTTGTGGCTCACGCGTTCTTCTACCTTCCGTACATCGGGATGATGGTCGCAGTCGTGGCATGGCCGGAGCTGATTCAGACGGTGCTCGGCCCAATGGAGATTGCCGAGTTCGAGTCCATGTACGACCCGAAGGCAGAGCACTTCCTGAAGGAGCGCTCCATTGACAGCGACACCCTGATGTTCGGGTTCTACATCTACAACAACATCGGCATCGCCTTTCGCACCTTCGCTGGAGGCATTGCCGGCGGCCTCGGCAGCGTGTTTTTCCTCGTGACCAATGGCGTCTCCATCGGTGCTGCATCAGGCCACCTCACTGCAGTCGGTATGGGCTCCACCTTCTGGAGCTTCGTGATCACACACGGCTCCTTCGAGCTCACCGCCATCGTGTTGTCCGGCGCCGCGGGCCTCAAGATCGGCACCGCAGTCCTCGTTCCGGGCCAACGAACCCGCGCCAGGGCGCTGACCGAGTCCGTACAAGCCGTGCTCCCCATCGTCTACGGCTTCTTCGCGTTCCTCGTCGTCGCCGCGTTCATCGAAGCCTTCTGGTCCTCGAGCCGGCTCATTCCCCACACCACGAAGTACGTTGTGGGAACCGCCGCATGGATTTGGGTGTATGCCTACCTCCTGGTTGGCGGCCAAGAGGTCCGGAGCAGAATCGATGGACCTTGACCGAATCCAGATCAGGCTTCGGCAGCGAGGCATCCACGAGAGCCTCGACCTGGGGTTGCGCATGCACCAGCGCTGGAGCGGTCCGGTGTATCGGGCCTGGCTGACCACGGTGATGCCTTGCTGGCTGCTCCTCCTCGCCATCTCCATCGCATTCGATGTCCCGTGGCTGGGCGTGTTCTTGATCTGGTGGCTCAAGCCGCTGTGGGATCGCATTCCACTCTTCGTGCTCAGCCGAGCCATCTTCGGCGCCACACCCAACATGCGCGAGGTGTACGGCAAGCTCACCACTCTGTGGGGCACCGGGCTGTTCAATGCCTTGGTGCGGTACCGAATCTCCCCCGGCCGCTCTCTGCTGATGCCCATCACCCAGCTCGAAGGCCTCCGTGGGGCACCGGCCGCCAACCGTCGGCGGGTGCTCGGGCGAGGCCCAGAAGCTGGCGGCGCGACAGGGCTGTTTTTTGCAGGATTCGCCCTGGAATGGCTCCTGGCTGCCGGGATGATCAGCCTCGTGCTGTTCATGGTGCCGGACTCACCCGAGGTCGACTTCGAGACGGTGCTTCAGGCTGCCGAGAGCAACGGCGGTCCTCTCTGGGCGAGACTGCTGCCGCTGATCGGCTGGCTTCTGGCCATGTCTTTGGTCGAGCCGGTCTATGTGGCTGCTGGATTCGCGTTGTACCTCAACCGCAGGACTCTGTTGGAAGGATGGGACATCGAGCTCACGTTCCGTCGACTCGCCCGACGCATCGCCACCCAACGCGGCATCGTCAGCGCACTGTTTCTCGCAATCTCGCTCAGCAGCGTCTCCGTCGCGCACGCCACATCCCCCCCGACTGGTTCCATCCCCATAGACCTGGATTCGTCAGAGCCTCTGCTGCCCGTGTCCGACCTCGTGGGCAAAGTGCCATACCGAAGCGCTCCGGGCATCGACGAGCCCTCGACTACCGAAGCGGAGCGGGCATCCGAGGTCGTGTTCGCGCGACCGGAGTTCGGCTACGACCGGGAAGTCCAACGGTGGGTCGCGCGGGAGTCCCCAGAGCTGGCCGGGTTCGATCTCCGCCCACTGGTGGACTGGTTTGCCTCCCTTGGAGAACTCGATCTCCTCGCCGACCTCACCGAGTGGTTCCGCGACTGGTTCGAGGAGGACGAGGCGGAACCATCAGAAGAAACCGAAGGCTGGTTCGGTGAAGGGATGTCGAGCGTGGTGGAGATCCTGATGTGGTGCATCGTGGCCGCCCTGCTCGCCACGGGAGCCATCGCCATGTACCGGCGTCGCCGTCACTGGGGCCGCTTCACACCCTCGGGCAACGCACCAACACCCACTTCCATCACGACCATTGGCCACATCCGCGGCCCACAAAAAAGAGTGCCCCCCGCGGCCAGCATTCCCGACCAGGTGTGGGCAACATGGTGCTCTGGGGATACCGATACCGCGCTGGCCATGCTGTACAACGCCGCCCTGACCCAGCTGGCCAGCACGCGAGCGCTCGACCTCGATCAGGCGTGGACCGAGGGAGATTGTGCGCGCGCGGTCCGTGCCCAGGTGGGTGGCCAGCCCGCTCGCTACTTCCAGCGCGTCGTGCGTGCCCGCACGCGGGTCTCGTATGCGCACCGTCCACCCACAGACGACGTGGTCCGAACCCTCTGCGACGACTGGTCTCTCCTCGGGAGCGAGCCGTGAAGCGCTCCAAGGTCTACATCGCCGTGCTGGGTTTCGGTGCGTGCGTGGCGGTCCTGCTGGGCGGCATCTTCCTGCTCACGCACGAGCAGGTGACCGAGACCGAGCCCGTCGGCCCATCGGGGCGTGCGCTTCGCGATCCGTTCTGGGCTGCGAGTCTTCTGCTCACAGAGATGGGGGTTCCCACCGAGTCCCGCTACGGTCTCGGAGAGCTGCCCGCGCCGGATGCAGGAGCCGTGGTGGTGGTGCTCGCAGACAACCACGAACAGCGTATGTCGATGGCTGAGCGACTCAGTGGCTGGGTGGAAGCGGGCGGCCATGTGATCTTTGCCGCGCAGCCGTCTGATCCCGTTCCGTTTGGTGCGCTGTGGGAAGACCCCGCGCTGCAGGTCAGCTATCGCGCCGACCCCTTGCAGTCGGCGTTCGGCATCACAAGCAAGTACGACGACTTTCCGCATTGGATGACCCCCACCCTGATGCGGCTTGAGGCTCACCCAGGCCTCCCTCCCGAAGCGGCTCGTGCGCTCGTGACGGAGACGCGTGTGCATGTGGAAGGGTCCGACTGCCCGATGGTGGTGGGCGAAGGGCATGCGGAAGACGCGGCCGGCATTCCGCCGCTTCGGGCCTCCATTCGCACATCCTGTCCGATTCTCCTGGGCCGAGCCACGGCCGTGAGCAGCGTCGATCTGTTCCACAACACCGCCCTGATGGACGAACGTGGAGACAACGCGGCCTTTTTGTGGGACACGGTCGCCCTGGAGGCGGTGCCGACCCAGGCCATTCTGGTGCTTCGCGGCGACGCGCCATCCTTTTTCGCCCTTCTGTGGAACCGAGGCTGGCCGGTCCTCATCGGCATCGCCTGTACCTTTCTGGCATGGGCAGGGTGGCAGTCCCAGCGCTTCGGCGCCATCCTCGACCAACCAGTGGAAGCCCGCCGCTCGATGCTCGAACATCTCGATGCATCCGGCGCCATCCTCTGGCGACACAAGCGGGTCCAGGGCCTCTCCAACGCCATGCGAAAGGCCGTACGGGCACAGCTTGCCCGTCGAAGCCCAGGCATCGCACAGCTGTCTGGCGACGATCTGGCACACGCTATCGCCGACCTGACGGGTCATCCCGTCGAGACAATCCACCGGGTCCTGTTGGCCCCTCCCCCCACCGAGCGTCGAGCCTTCATCGATATGGTGCAGATCCTGCAGCAGCTCTGGCGCGATGCTTCGCCCGTCCCTTCAGGGAGTTCCTCATGAGTTCCGGCACGCCGTCTGCAGCTTCCATCGACGAGGCCTGCAACCAGCTTGCGGCCATCCGCGAGACCATGCATCAAGCCATATTGGGTCAGGAAGACGTCATAGAGCATGTGCTCGCCGCATTTGTGGCCGGTGGACACGTCTTGCTCGAAGGCGTGCCCGGCCTCGGCAAGACCTTGCTCGTCCTGGCTCTCTCTCGCGCCATCGGCGGCCGCTTCTCTCGCATCCAATTCACCCCCGACCTGATGCCTTCGGATGTGACCGGACACGCGATGTTCGACCAAAACGCCGCTGACTTTCGCATTCGCAAAGGTCCTGTCTTCTGCAATCTTCTCTTGGCAGACGAGATCAACCGGGCCCCCGCAAAAACCCAGGCTGCACTGCTCGAGGTGATGCAGGAACGGCAAGTCACCATCGAAGGAGAAGGCTTCACCCTCGATCCACCCTTCATGACCCTCGCCACCCAGAATCCAATCGAGCAAGAAGGCACCTACCCACTTCCCGAAGCCCAGCTCGACCGCTTCTTGCTGAAGGTTCGCTTGAACTTCCCCTCGGCCGACATGGAAGCCCAGATCGTGGAGACGGTCACCAGCGACCGGGTCGGGGACGGCCTCGATGTCTCGCGGGTGGCCCAGGTGGTGAGTCCCCAGGAGGCACGAACGCTCCAGCAGGTGGCCGCAAGAGTCACGGTGGATCCCCGAGTGGTGCGGTACGCCGTGGACATCGTTCGTGCCACCCGCACTCGCCAGGGCATCGTGGCGGGTGCCGGGCCGCGCGGCGGCATCG
>CAJWOS010000155.1 GCA_913044235.1 uncultured Pseudomonadota bacterium | reverse complement strand
CCAGGGCCAGCCATTTCCGAACTCCGATCCGGCTGGGTGGGGCCCGCCTCTATAGGAGAGCCCGAGGCGTTGCGTTTCCCCTGTTTCTTGGCACCGGGGAGCCCGTGGCGGTGTGTTTTCCTTTATTCGGAAACCCGGGGAGCCTCGATCCTCGGACTCGATGGAAAGCCGGTCCTGACGGTGCTCGAGTCGCTATTCGCCGGCCTGTCTCAAGCCGATCGACTGCAATTTCAAGACCAACCAGGGCTCGGACTCGCTCGACAAGGAATCGCGACCGAACACCTGCAGCCCCACGATTTCGTGGTGCGCACGATGATTGGCTTTCGCCGGGCGGAAAACGCCCTGCTGGTGGGGGCCGAAGTGTTGCCGGGTGACCGGGTGCAGCTGCGGATTCGAGATGCCACCATCGCGCACGAGTCGCTGGTGCATCACACCCAGCAGCTCGCGCGCGTGCCCAGTACTGCAGCGCCAGCCGGTGCACTCCTGTTCACAGGCCAGAACCGTGGGTTGGACCTGTTCGACATCCCCGACCATGACGTATCGGTGATCCGAGGCGCACTGCGGAATCCACCCATCGCCGGCCTGTTCAGCCAACGCGAGCTGGGCCCCGTGCGCGGCAAAACGCGGGAACACGGTGGTTCCGCGGGCGTAGCGCTGTTCTACACCCGTGGCTGGAGTTGACCGGAAGCATGGGGGACGCTGACCGGCGCTAGCGTCACACCAGACGGCAGTGCCGGCCGGGAATATGCGTCGCGAACGCAGCCAGAAACCGGTCGATGTCGACGATGTTTGACTCGACAATCAAAACATCGTTGCCGAGCTCCGCCATTCTCCGACTCCCATTCGGCCGCTGCGCCTGAAGCACTCGGAAGAGGACCGGTCCGTCGTCTCGCGAGTGCCAGCCTTCGAGCACCCGCGTGAACCCGCCCTCATAGTCGGGACGGATGCGTCCGACCGCGCCGAGCGCTTCCGCAGCTTCGAGGATCTCCTCGTGAAAGGCGACTCCCTGGACCGCTACCTGGGTGCGGTCGCGAACATAGGCGAGCCGATCGCGGAACGTCGCGTAGTCCGATGCGAGAGTCCACTCGAGTGGGCGGCCATCCACTTCATGATCCGTATCAACGAAGACCACTGCTGGCTCACCGTGGGGCCCCGACCGTCGGTAGTCGAGCAATACGGCTGTGGGACCCTCCGCCGACAAGACCAGGCACGGGGTGGGATAGTCCCACTCGCGGCTCTGCGAGGCACTGAGCTCGACCCCATCGGGGTACCCGATCCCGGCCATGTCGCGCATTCGTACGATACGGCCGGCTCCCTCGCATCGGGTGCGCCGCAAGATTCCGCCGTTGCAGACCTGCAGGTCGGAGACGTAGTGTGCAGGCAAGTGCAGGCCAAGAGACGACTCGACGCTCCGCACAAGCGACTCGGTGACCGGTGGGCCCCAGGCAAGATTCGGATCGTCGAAGAGGGGGTGCTTGTACGGGTCCATGTTCAGCGGCCGCCTCTTTTTTTCTTGCCTGTAGACTTCCGACCGGGCTTGCTACTCTTCTTCTGGCTCTTGCCGGTGTTCTTCTGTCCTTTACCCGTTTTTTTCTGGGACTTGCCCGCTTTCTTCGCCCTCTTGCCAGCGCCTTGCGACGACTCGGTGGTGGACGCTTCGTGGTTGCTCCACAACAGCGCACCAATCCCTCCAAGCCCCGCAAGGCCAGCGCAACCCACCAGCATCACGAAGGCAACCAAGACACCGATCGCAACCGTTGAGCGTCCACCATTGGAAGGCTTGGACGGGCTGTCTCCACCCGAGGAGCTCGATGGCGACGACCTCGAAGGCCGGGACGATGACAGCCCCGGCGCCGAAGCGCCCGCATCCCCCGTGGCCTGCACCGTCTTCCGAGACGCAGACCCGGTTCCGGGCGGTGGAGCCACCCGTTGGGACTTGACTTCTGCGGAGCCCGATGAGGCGACCTCTCCGAGCGATGCCTTCCCTCGCACAGTCGATGAAACGGGAAGTGGGCTCGGTTCCGCTGCAACCACGGGTGGCGGCGGACTAGGTTCCGCTGCGACCACGGGTGGCGGCGGGCTCGGTTCCGCTGCGACCACGGGTGGCGGTGGGCTTGGTTCCGCTGCGACCACGGGTGGCGGTGGGCTTGGTTCTTCTACGACTGGCAGTGGTGGAGGGATCGCGTCGGCGGCAACTGCGGGAGCTGGCACACTCGAATCGATGTCCACGGGCAGCCCCCCATCGTTGGCTGGGACTGGATGCGCAGCGGAATCCAGCAGAGACAGTTCTGTGAGCGGCACCGATTCTGCTGCCGTGATGTGGTCGCTGGCTCCTTCCTGACCGCCACTCTCGGCTGCTATGCGCGCCCGGCGTGGTGCATCTACGTATGCGCGAACCCAATCCTCGCCTGTGTCTGGGATCGCAACGCCAAGCGCACCGGCTGCTCGCGATACGGCTGCTTCCGAGACCAGGCGTGTGCCCAGGTACCGATATACCGGCAGCACATCCGCTCCGGCAGCCATCACGTCACCGATGGTGTCCACCACCCCTCCGGCGCCCGGCACCATCCCTTCGGCCGACTGTACAAATGGCCCCAGGTAATCGCCGGAACGATTCACGAGGCTGTCCACGGTGAGCGCGATCGACTCCAGGTGTCTTCGAGCCTCCTCAACCGCCGGCTTTCCGGTCACCGTGGCAAGCTTGGCTGCCTGTGCGTCGAGATGCTGAGACATCAAGCTCGAAAAGACCTGCTCGTCTTCAGAGAGCTGCTCCACGAATGGAAGCGCCACCTCTGCTGCTGCGAAGTAGGCGAGCAGAGCACGACCAGCCGGCAGCTCGGACAGCTCCAGAACCGCATCGTCGCTGTCCGGAAAGCAAAGATTGAGCAGATAGCCGATGCCAAGGGCCTTGAGAACCGCGTCTCCACCCTGATGGGCCGCCCAAGACGGCGGGGCCTGCTTGCCGCTCTTCCGCGCAATGTAGAGCGCCACGGCCGACCGAAGGCTGGACACGACCGTGACGATGCCATCTCCCGCATCCAAGCCCGTCGTGACCCATAGGGCCTTTCGAGAGGCATCACTGGAGACATGGTGCTCGGCCTGTGCGGTGACCTCGGCGTTCGACGCCCCAAGCATCAGCTGCGCGAGCTCGGCCAGTGAACCCACCGGCGGCAGGGTGTCCGCATACGGCAACACGCGAAGGAGCCCGTTGGTGGCAACAGCCGTGACGTCTCGGAGCCCGAACTTGTCCAACATGGCATCCATCGCTGCGGCCACGGCATGTCCTCCCGTTCCTCGGCCCGACCGGACCGCACGTCCAACCCGACACGTAGCGTGTTCGTGCCCCATGCACACCAAACCAAACCGCCCGGATGCATCCACTCATCGTTCTTCGATCCACTCGCTCGAACCGGCGGGTCCCCACTCGTCGCCCACGGTCAAAGACACCATCTACACGAAACTTCAGACACCCGAACCTCAGGGATCCAGACAACCCTCTCACGAGTGATACGAAATTAACTGTGGTGATTCGCCTCAGGGTCACCACCTCGCGTACCGAAGGGATGTGCAACGTGCGACTATCCCCACACTCATGGAGTTGCTGATGCAGGCCTCTGCTACCGAGACCGTCGAAATCGTATGCGCCGCGGGCGATGTTCCGTTCCTCGCTCGCGGGCGGGTCCGAACCCAAGCCCATGGCACCTACACCATTGACGTGGACCGCGACGCTTCGATGCTGCCCACCGGCGCCCGGATCATCCTGAGCAGCTCAGGCGGCAGCGGCGACCGCATCGTGGCTCGTGTGGACTCGGTCCACGGAAACGAGGTGGTCTGTTCGCAGCATCAGCTTCGGCAGCGGGAGCGCCGTGAGTTTCCCCGCCTGCATGGTGGTCTGCCCGTACGCTACCGCCGTGTGCCCCAGTCGGCCTTCACGGCCACCGCCGCGCGCTGGCTTCGCGGCAGCAACGACCCCAAGATCGTGGGTGAACCGAGTGAATGGATCCAGCCTGGTCGCTTCATGAACTACAGCGTGACCGGGCTCCGCTTCCGCACCGATGAAGCCATCGCGCTCGACGAAGTCCTGCTGATCGAACTTGGCGTTCCCGAGCGCGACGAGCGCTGGCGCTGCACCGGTCGCTGCGTATTTTCCGGCGACAACCCCGCCGGAGAGGGCAGCGTGGCCGCACTCGAGTTCGTGATGATTCCCGCGGAGGCCCGTGCCGCGCTCACCGACATGACCCTCGAAGCGCAGGCCGTGCTGCTCGGTTGAAGTCATCCGGAGCGCTCCGAGACGACCCGGATTAGGGGGTCTCCGGAGGCTGCCTTGACCACACCGTCCTACAGCAACATCCAGCCCCTGGTCCAAAACATCGACGTCCGGGGGCGTACCCTGCAAGTCCGCTTCGTCTGTTCGGTCAGCGGCCACGCCGTGGATGCCCGCTATACCGTGCCGCGCGACAACTCGATGGGCTCGCGGGTCTCGCAACAGATGAAGCGCAACCTGATGTGGAGCCTGCAGTCGGCCGTCGCATCGGCCATTCGCAGCACGATGGGCCACAACATGGCGGGCCGAGTGGCTTCAGACATGGCTCGGTCGGCCATGACGGGCGTACAGCAGCAGGTCAACAGCAACACCCTCTCCTCGCGAGAGCAAAACACAGCCGTCGTCGAAGCCTTTCGAACCGTCCAGGGACAGTTCGTCTGGGATGCGCAGCGCAACACATGGATCAGCCAGTCCGCCATGGGTGAAGCCATGTCGGACTTCGAGCGCATGCTCGCCGCCGCTCCAATTGCCCACCCGTACGATCGCCAAGTGATGGCACGGATGCTCGTGGAGATCGCTCGCGGCGACGGCAGACTCAGCTCCGAGGAGTCCACCTGGCTCACCGAGGTGATCACCGCCGACCTCGGCGACGTACAGACCCTCGCGGCACGCCCCCCGCTCACTGCTGCTGAGCTCGGCTCCGCCTCTGCGGGTGCGGTGCGCAAGAGCTTGCTGGTGCTCGCCTGGGCGATGGCGTTGGTCGACGAAGAAATGGCCGACGCCGAGCGGACCCTCCTGGGGCACTATTCACGCGGACTCGGCCTTCCACACCGGGACGTAGAGGCCTGTCGCAAAGCATCCCAGACCTACATTCTCGACCAAGCGATGGATCGGATGTTCACATGGGGGGGCCACGACGAGTACGCCCGTGCACAGCTGTATGGCCTCGCTGAGCGCATCGGGATGCCAGTGCAAGAGGCCCAGGAAGCGGAAGCGCGCCACCTCCGGCGCAAGAGCCGCTGAGTGCCTTTCCGCTCAGGGCTGGAGCACAAGCGCCTCGAACGACCCATCCCTGTTCGCGACCACTGCATGGGCCTCGACCACCATGTCCGATCGCATTGGGCCGTACAGATGGGGGAAGAGATCGCCGTTCCGACTCACTTCCCAGCGGAGGCGATCGGCGTCGATGCGCTCGATGGAAAGCTCGAGCACATGCAACTGCGTGCGGCCGGCAAAGTGCTTGCGCAGTGTGCCCATCACCTGGTCGTGCGCGGAGAAGTGCACGAAGCCATCGCTGAGGTCGATGGGAGCACCCCGCCATGCCGCCGAGGACCGCAGCGCCTGGAGCTGGGTCGCGTCGACGATTTTGTACACGCGCGAGTAGCCCGATGGGTCGCGGGGCGCTGTCATGGTCACTCCGTGTCTTCGCAGTCCTGCAGCGACTCGCTGGTGCGGGCCACTTCTTCCGACGTGGAGCAGGTTCCAGCATCAATCTGATCCAGGTAGCAGTCGAAAATGGCATCGTCGCCGCCGGCCGCCTCAAAGTCTGCGCACCAGGTTTCAGGATCGATTCCCCCTTCGGAGAGCTCGCGATCCGCTTCTGAATAGCAGTCAGCAAGCGCAGACATGAAGTCCGCACAGCTCGCCGGGCCTGCATTGGCTTTCCCGCTGTCTCCACCCTTGTTGCAGGCAACCAGCGCCAGCGCTCCTGCAAACCACCAGATTCTATGCATCGTGTCTCCGTTCGCGGCGAGCCGCGTCACAGCAGCTATCGCACGACACCACGGCACCGGCAAGCCCCACAGCACGGGTCCTGTTCGCGAGCCTCCGCCGTCCCAAAGATCCCCCCGCAGCCACCAAGGCGCTTGAAGTCACGGCGATACCGGGTACAGCGGAATACGCCCAGCACCCCGACGAGGCCGAAATGCACGCAGCTGCCATCCGCCAGTCCTGGTCATCCCTACCGCCCGTTCGCGTGGCCGTGGTGGGCCTCGGCTACTGGGGCCGCAAGCTGGCCCGTCGATACCAGCAGCTTGCCGGCGCCGAACTGATTGGGATCTGCGATCACGACACCCACGCACTCGCGCGTTCCGCTGCGGTGCATGGTGCCGTTCCGGCGGTGGAGCACCTCGCCGACCTCCTCTCCCTGAAACCCGACTTGGTCGTGGTGGCCACCGAGCCGGCCACCCATGTGCATGTCGCAAGAGAGGCGCTCCAGGCAGGCTGCGCGGTCTTCGTGGAAAAGCCGGTCACCACCACCGTCGAAGACATCGAAGAGCTCCAGGCTCTCGCCCATCGCGCGCAGCGTCCCCTCCTCGGCTCGGCCCTCTGGTCGTGGGATGCCACGGTGGATGCGCTCGCTCAGCTCATCGCCGACGGGGAGATCGGGCAAGTGCTCCGAATCGAAGGCGCTCGGCAGAATCTTGGCTGCCTCAAGCCCGGCCATGACGTCATCGACGATCTCATGCCTCACGACCTGCAAATCCTTCGTCGGATCACGGGTCGATCGCCCGATCGACTGCAGGCCTGGGGCAGTCGCCTCGCTCGCACGGCCGCACTCGATACCGCAACCGTGCGAATGGAGTGGAAGGATGGCCCGGAAGCAGAGCTGCGACTCTCCTGGGTGGCCCCCGAAAAGGTCCGACGGATGACCATCGTGGGCACGGAAGGGATGGCGGTCCTCGCGCCCCTCGACACCGCAACACCGCTGCGAGTGCTGCGAGCCACGCCCGCCGACGCCGCGAGACCCGAGCCCGCGACCGTGCAGGACATCTGGCTTCCCCCCATCGCGAGCGACCGCACCGAGCCACTGCTCGCTCAATGTGAGGAAACACTCCGCTGCGTGCGCGGCGCCACGCCACGCCTGTCGATTCGGGCTCATCGAGAGGTCGCCGCTGCTCTGGAAGCCGCCCGTCGCTCGGTGGCGCATCACGGCCAGCTGGTCGAGATCGACATCGAGGACCACTCCGATCGGGCCAGCCGCTCCGAGCGCCGTGCACCAGGAGCGCTCCCCGAAGTGGAAGCCAACGCTGCGGCCCGGCTCCGAGCGAAGCCCGCACCCGAAACCGGCTACGGTGCGTGCCAACAGGAATCCAAATGACTGACCCGTGGATCGGCCGCACATACGAAGGGTGCCGCTTGGACGCGCAAATTGCGGCCAGTGCAAGCGCCCACCTGTATCGGGCCACGCTGCTGGCACGACAGGAAGCCGTCTCGGTGGCGCTGCTGCATCCTGGCCCGAAGCGGAAGCTACCCGGCCCGAGTGTGGTGCAGCAGGTGCACTGGACCTTGAGAAATCATCCACACCCAGGCGTGGCTCTGGTGCAGCACGCCCGCACGGTCGACGGCCAGCTGCTTCTCGTCATGGATGCCCTCCAGGGTGAGACGATGCAGCAGGCGTATCGGCGCGGTCCACTCGCCTCCGGTGCGGTCGTGCAGCTCACGCACGACCTGGCTGCCGCACTCGACCACCTCCATCAACTCGATCTTGTGCATGGACACATCGCACCCACACGCATCCTGCTCACGCCGAAGGGGGCCTGCCTCCTCGAGCTCGGCGCTGCAGATCCGGCCAAGAAAACCTCAAAGAGCCTGGACATCCTCGCGGTCGGGTACTGCCTCTATATCGCTGCGACCGGTCGGGCGGCCTCTCGGAACATGCCGCCCACAGCCTCTGTCGCCCCCACGCTGCCGCAATGGATCTGTGCGCTCATCGACGACTGCCGAAGCCGAGATGCGGGCCGAAGACCGGTCGATGGCGCCGCTCTGCTCGCCCGGGTGAAGCGCCAGCTCGCCTCCATCCCCGCGCGAAGCACGCCGATATCGGACCCTTCCACTGCACACCCACTCGTGCCCGAGCCCAAGCTCCAACCTCCGATGACCCCGCCGAACGGAGCACCACGGCGCACCGGGGAACAACGGTACACCCTATCGCCACCGAGTGTCACGCTCCCTAGCCACGGCAGGCCACCGCCCACAGTGCCCTCGAGCCCCTCCCCAGAAGCGGCACCGGTGCCTGAGGCTCCCCTCCCGGAAGTCGCTTCGCTTCCGCCCGTTCCCGCTGTCGAGTCCAGGCCACCTCCCACCGGAGCTCCGCTCGCTGCGCCCGCGTTGCTCCCACCACCACCTCTCGTGCACCACACCGGTCGCCCAACCACTGAGGCTTCCGAGGCTCCCGCGGATGCCACCGAGCCGATTCCCGAGCTCGAGCCCACAGTACCCATTCAGGCCGTTGAAGAGCCCGACATTCTCGAATACGCGCGCCCTCTTCCCCCCAGCTCCCAGGACTCGCCGGCCGTCCCGTCGGAGCAAGAGTTCGAGTCGGCGCTCACGCCGCCGATGACACCGACCGTCGCGCCAGAATCCATCGCAGATCCCGAGTCAAGCCCTCCCAGCACCGTCGCGCCGCCCGAGCCTCTCGCTGCTCCCGATTCCACTGCGGGCATGCCCCCACCTCCATCCAGCACTGGCCCGCATCCAGCACTTGTGCTCATCGCACTTGCGGCAGTGGTGATTCTGGGGATCACCGGCATCTTCGGAGCGGCTTGGTACATGTCCGGTTCACCGGCGTCTGTTCCTCTCCAGGCCCAACCCATCGCACTCGAACAAGCTGCGACACCCCCAAAGCCCGACATCATCGAAGCGCCTCCCGATCCCGATCAGACCGCACGCCTCACGATTACCAACCGCGGTGGCCGCCCCATCCATCTCAGCTGCACATCGACCATTTTCGGGAGTGCCTCCGATACTGGTGACGCCGGGATCGAAGAGGCCATGATGCACACGGACTCGTTCACCCGCGAAGACGTTCCTCTGGGTACCCGCTGCACGGCCGTGGAGCCCAGCTCCGGTGCCCCTCTCTGGCGCTGGACGGCCGATACCGCTCCGGACCAGGATGACGGCTGGGACCTCACGATCACGGACCTGCCTCCAGGTCCCCGGCCGGCCGCCACACCGCGTGCTTCCGTGGTCACCACAGCCCCTGCACCGACGACCCCCGCACCGCGGCGACCGCTTCCGCCTCCCCCACCTGCCGCCACGGAGACCCCCACGGGAGCCACACTGTCCATCGTGCCCTCCTCCAAGCGCAAGCGTCGACGAGAAGGCATCGAGGTGCGCGTCGATGGCATGAAGCGAGGACTCGCACCGGTCAAGCTGCGCGAATTTCCACTCGGTACTCACCGAATCGAAGCCACATGGGAAGGACAGAGCGTGAGCTGTGTCATGACCCTCAAGGGCGAGGGCATGACCGTCGGCGTCGATCCGGCGGGCAAGGGCTGCGCGCGACAGTAGCCGCGCCCTTCCCAGCCAACCCCTTCCTGCCCATCCATCGGAGGTGTTTCATGTCGCACTCCGGTTCCGGCCGACACATCCCCTACCAGCCCGCGCGCATACCGATCGCGGAGGTGCACCGGCGTGCTGCCACTGCGCTTGCCGAGCTGGACACCCGCCGAAGCGTTCGAATGTTCGACACAGCCCCAGTCCCTCGACGCATCATCGAGGACCTCATTCGCACCGCATCAACCGCCCCTTCGGGCGCCCATATGCAGCCCTGGCACTTCGCCGCGGTGTCTGATCCAGCCCTCAAGGCAAGGATCCGCGACGCCGCCGAAGCGGAAGAACGAAAGTCCTATGCGCACCGGATGTCTGACGAGTGGAAGGCTGCGCTCGCCCCCCTTGGCACCGATGCTCACAAGCCCCATCTCACCGATGCCCCCTGGCTCGTGGTGCTCTTTGCCCAGACCTGGGGACTGAATCCCGACGGTTCACGCTGCAAGCACTACTACGTCTCCGAGAGCGTTGGAATCGCAGCGGGGTTCTTCATTGCTGCAGTCCATCGCGCAGGCTTGTGCACACTTCCCCACACCCCCAGCCCGATGGGCTTTCTGGGTGATCTTCTCTCGCGCCCTCGCCAGGAGCGCGCCACGCTGCTCCTGCCGGTCGGTTTTCCCGCCGCGAACTGCACGGTGCCCGAGATCACCCGAAAGCCCCTCATCGCGGTCTCGAGCTGGTTCGAGTCACCCCACGACGCCAAGGCATCCGAATGAACCTGCTCTTGAGCCTGTTGTTGGCCACCCCCGCCCACGCTTGGACCGCCGACGAGCCCTGGCGCACGGTGGAGACGGAGCACTACCGGATTCACTACCCAGTCGACACCGAGGCCTGGGCGCTCGATCTCGCAGGTCGCATCGATCCAATGCGCGAGCGCGTCTCCGAGGTGGTGGGCTGGGCGCCCGATGAACGCACCGAGATCGTCATCCTCGATCCCCGCAGCCGTGCCAATGGCTTCGCACTCCCTTTTTCACGGTCCCCCCGGATCGGCGTGTTCCCCACAGCGGCCCCCGCGAGCTCCGGGATCGGCAACTATCGGTTGTGGGCCGAAGACCTGCTTGTGCACGAGGATGCGCACATCCTCCACCTCTCACGACCGTCGCGCAATCCACTGGAGCGCATCGTCTTCGACGGCCTCCTCGGGGTGCCTGCCATCGCCATCAAGTCGCCGGCTTGGGTGAGCGAGGGCTATGCCACCCTTGTTGAGGGCATCCTGACCGGTGCAGGCCGTCCCAACAGCGACGCCCGGGCCACCTTTCTGCGAATGCTCGCCGTCGAGGGGCAGCTGCCTTCCTATGCGCAACTGGATGGCTCGAGCCGCTGGCGGGGTCGCTCGATGCGCTACCTGGTCGGCTCAGCATACTTGGAGTGGCTGGCTGACCGCTATGGCGACGAGCGCCTCCCCGAGCTGTGGGCCCGCATGACCGCCCGCGAGCGGCGCACATTCGATGCCGCCTTCGAGGGAACCTTTGGCGCGCCCGCGCCAGAACTGTACGGACGCTTCGCGGCGGAACTGACCGCAGGCGCCCTCGCGGTCGAGCCCGTGCCCGATGGCAGTGAGCGATTCCTCGACCGTTCGGGCGAGCTCGACCCTCCATCCGTGTCTCCCGACGGCACCCGCATCGCGTTGGTGGAGAAAAGCACCGATGGAAAAGCCACGATCGTGATCCGCGAAATCGCCGTGAACGAAGAAGCGGTGACCGAGCGAGAAGAATCGATCGCTGAGCTGCTGGAAGCCGATCCGAGCGATGTCGCCCCCATCCCCGCCGATACCGCGCCGCACAAGACGGTCGTTCGCTTGTCTTCACCACTGCTCCGACCCGAGACTCCCCGGTGGGTTGACGATGAACACCTGCTCTTCTCCGCCTGGGTGTCCGACAGCCACGGGATCCTCCAGCCCGACCTCTTCCTCTGGGACATCGACAAGAAGCGGCCCCAACGACTCACCCGTGCGGCCAACCTTCGCGAGGCCGAACCCTGCGGAGATTCCGCGGTCGCCGTCCGCCGCCAGTACGGCAGGTCCTCCCTGGTGCGGGTGGTGCTTGAGACCGGGGAAGTCACCCCACTCACCGCGGGAAGCCCCACCGTGGTCGAAGCCAATCCGCGACTCGACGATACCTGCACGACCGTGGCGTGGCTGCGACACGACCGCGACTGGCGACTGATGGCGTCCCCGCTGGACCAACTCAATGGGATGATCCCGGCCTCCGAGCTCGAGGTTCCACTGCCTGACGGCGGCCAGGTGCTGTCGGTCGACGTGCATCCCGACGGTACAGCACTGACGGCCACCATCGGCACCTCTGGCTACCTGGACCTCTGGACTCGCCCCACCGACGGCTCCGCGGACTGGACCCGACGCACCCACCAGGTCGGCGGCGCATTTGACCCCGAAGTGACGCCTTCGGGTGACCTCTTCTTTCTCACCATGGATCCCGAGGGCTTCGACGTGATGCGTCTGCCCGCAAATGCTTCGTCCCCCTCACCGACTCCGTTCCCCGACCACCCATACACGCGCGGCGTCATTCGTCCCCCCGCAGTGACCAATGCGCCGCCTCTGCCCGCAAGCGTCCCGCCCGAGTCTGGTCCCTACGGCCTCGGCTCCCAGCGTGTCCAGCTGATCGCCAGCGGACAGGGCTCCCGTGGAATGGGAACCAACGAGCTGGGGGCCATCGTGGGCGATCCGATCGGCCGCTCCGAGTTGTTGGTCCTGGCAGGGAACTGGAGGGAACGCGGCGAATCCGACACCGAGCCGCCGGTCACGGACCAGCTCGGAGCCCGGATCAGCTGGACGCATCGGCGCTTTGCAGTCCACACCACCCTCGACACATGGTGGCTCCAATTTGCCGATCGTGCCCTCGGCGGGGGGGCGACCGCCCACCTCCACCGTCGCTGGCACACCGGTCGGCTCGACGCGCGCCTCGGCGCCTACGGCGAACAGCAGACGACAGGGCCGCAAGTGGCCACCACCGCACGCTTCCGACTGGGCCAGTGGATGGCACTCGGGTCTGCGACGGGCGGTGTGCAGGTTCAGGGCCGCGGCCGTGCCGGGTTCAGCAACAACGCCCCGACCCTCGGCGATGGCACCGTCGATCTGTTCGTCCAGCAGTCAGACTGGAGTGCCAGCGTGACCGGTCAGCGAGCAGGCACGCGCAGCGATTCGCTCCTCCTGGGGGAGCTCAATCCTGGACTGCAACCGGAAGTGCGCACACTGGGCACACTGTGGTGGCCCACGGTCGCCGGCCGACTCGCCTCGAACGCCATCGCCGCGGAGCGCATCCGGGTCGACACTCGCGCACTTGGCCAGGTGGCCGGCGTCTTCGGCGAATATGTATCGGTCGACTGTGGGACCGATGCCTGCGATGCCCTCAATCAGGCCTGGGTTCTCGGCGTGGACGCCCAACTGTCTACCGGCGGCCAGCCAATGGCCACAATCCCAGCGCTTTCCATACAGTCGGGACTGTCTTGCATGGCCAGCGACCCCACCGGCACACTAGACCTCTCCCAGTGTGCTGAATGGGATGCCTACGCCCTTTGGCTCTCGGTACGCATCCAGCCAGGCATCCCGCCGGACTACCCCATTGGCGGCCACCGTTAGCCATGCTCACGGTCGAATGTATTCGTCCACCACCAGCTTGAGCTGGTCGCCCCTGCTCAGTCGAACCGTTCGCGGCCCTCCCCGCGGCGGTCGCGAGACCACTTCCAGTGGTGGATCGGTGGTCTCGATAAGCACCATGCGCAGAGCGCCGGAGTCACGGTCGACCGCGAGGAGGAACTGCTCACTCGATGCCCAGTCGAACGGCAGCGAGACCCGCGCCCATGCTGCATCCGCCGCCAGTCGCGTGGGACCGTACAACGGAGACTCCGCAGAAGCCCAGGTGCTGCCAGACAGTCCGGCCCGGAGCTCCTCGAACAGCTCTGCCGCTTCGTCTGCGAGATCGGGAAGCGGAATCGACAAGCCGTCTCCAGCCAGCTTCACGGTGGATCCATCGGTCTTCACAGTGCCCATTCCCGCCGCCGCAGATGCCCCTTCCGGCCCGACCGCCACCTGCACCGGGTGGTCGA
>CAJWOS010000154.1 GCA_913044235.1 uncultured Pseudomonadota bacterium | reverse complement strand
CGGACGCAGACGCGCTCGAAGCGCGCGGCGCCGACGACGGAGCGCGCGGTCGTGCGCCGGAATGGTGCGCCCGTTCGCTATGACGATCCCAACGGGATCCGCTGGATCCTCGAGCAGGTGCGCGACGGCCAACCCGACTGGGACGGAATCTACGAAGACACCAACCTGATTGCCTTGGTCCGCCCCAACGCTGCAAACGTGACCCTTGAGCCCGGCGGTCAGGTAGAGCTTTCTGGCGCTCCACATCGCACGCTCAGCGAAGTGGCAGCGGAGCTCGACGAAAACCGCAGCTTCCTGCTCCAGCTTGCAGAGGGTCGTGATCTGCAGTGGACCGCCTGTGGCCTCACGCCCATCGCACCGATTTCCAGCATCGGCTGGATGCCCAAGGGGCGCTACGCCATCATGCGGGAGTACCTCCCAACGCAGGGCGACCTCGCGCTGTGGATGATGAAAGGCACCTGCAGCGTTCAGGCGAACTACGACTACGCAGATGAGACCGACTGCGCGCGAAAGGTCCGCCTCTGCGCCGGTCTGGCACCGCTCACCACCGCCCTGTTTGCCAACTCTCCGCTCTCGGAAAACAAGCCCACCGGATTCTTGTCTACGCGCGGGCACGTCTGGACCCGTACCGACCCCGACCGCACGGGCTTTCCCCCCGGTCTCCGGTCGGACTACGGCCATGAACGCTGGGTCGATTACCTGCTCGACGTGCCGATGATGTTCTACCGTCGAGGCAGCGAGTGGCTTCCCGCCCGAGGCACCTCTTTCCGGGAGTACATGACCCAAGGAATCGAAGGGCACTTCCCCAACTGGAAGGACTGGGACCTCCATCAAACCAGCGTATTCCCCGAGGTTCGCATCAAGCGCACCATCGAAGTGCGAGGAGCAGACTGTGTGTCCGCCGATCTCTCGATGGCCTTCTGCGCCCTGTTCACTGGCCTGCTGTACTGCCCCTCCGCCCTTGAAGCCGGGCTCGCGCTCGTCGATGACATCGAGCGCCATGGCACTCGAGACCAGCGACTCGATGTGGCCTGCCGCGACGGTCTCGGTGGCACGATCGACGGCGGATCCCTGGGCGAGTGGGCGCGGGAGCTCGGCACCATCGCAGCGGAGGGGCTGTCTCGATGCATGCCCAATGACCGGGTGATGCTCGACCCGCTCCTCGCGCGTATCGAGAGCGGAAGAAGTCCGGCGCTCGACATCCTCGAAGCGTGGGAGCGCGACCCTTCTCCCGAGGCCGTCATCCGGAGCGTGGCATATTGAGACCACCCTCGCGGTGGCTGCTTTCACGCCCCACATCTGCTTGCTCGGCCCCCAGGCGCGAGGGCGATGTGCTTCGCAAGAGAACCGGGGTGGACTCGCACCAACCACTCGCGTAAGTTGCACCGACCGCCGCTGCAGGCAGCGCCCGGCGCGAAGCGTAGACCGTGGGAGATGTTCACCATGATGCGTATGATGCTGGCTGGGATGAGCGAGTCTCAGGCGAGGCTCCTTCGCTCCGCGGCCGCAGACCTGACCGCCGATGCGGGATTCCTGCAGGACTGGACCTACCTCGAGCAAGCCTGCCAGCAGGCGCGCCCCGACCTCGTCACCATCTACCTCGGCGGACGCCCCGGTCAGATTCTCGCCCTGGTGAAGCGCGTCCGGGCAATGTTTCCGTCCACGTCCTTTGTTGCGGTGGCGGAGAGTGCACCGCCCACACTCGTCGAACAGCTTGGTGAAGCCGGAATCGTGGATCTTGTGCTGATGCCCGAGTGTCCGCGCGACCTCCGCCGGGCGATCAAGAGCCTGGCCACGCGAGACCGCTCCACCTCGGTCGAGGGAAGCATCATCACCGTGCTTGGTGCCAAGGGCGGTATGGGAACGACCGTGTCGGCCGTCAACATCGCCGCCGAGCTCGCGGCCCGCTTCCAAGACCAGAAGATCATCCTGGTCGACCTCCATGTGTATCTGGGCGACATCTCCGTCGCGCTCGACATCACGCCAAAACCTTCCGTGTTGTGGTTTCTGCATCGCGGCACCGTCGCGGATGCGCGCACCTGGACCGAAGCGCCTCCACCACATCGGGGTGGTTTCCAGGTGCTGGGACTCGAGGGGGATCTCACCAAGACCGACCCGGTCACAGCCGAGCAGGTGGTGTTCCTCCTCGAGCGCCTGAAAGAGCGCTACCACTATGTGGTGGTGGACTGCGGCTCAGAGATCACCGAAGTCTCGCTCACTGCCGCCTCATCGGCCGACCATCGCCTCGTGGTGATGACCGACGACCATGTGGGGCGCTCCGGCGCACGACGGCGAAGGGATGCACTGAATGCACTGGAAATGCCGCCCCCGGTGGCTCGTGCCATCGTGAATCGCTCCGTTGAAGGCACTGCGAAGAAGCGTTCCGAGATCGAGTCGTTCATCAAGATGCCGGTTCTCGGGTTCATCTCCAACGCCTGGCAAGATACACACCGGGCCATCGAGCAAGGACAGGTGCTGCGGCAGTCCGCGCCGCGTAGCCAAGTCACCCGTGATTTCAAGGCGCTCGTCGACACCATTGCCGGCGCCCATCAAGATGCCGAGCGCCGCAAGCGCACCTTCTTCAACTTCTTCCGCTGAGGTCGCATGTCCGTCCATCCCACCGCAATCGTCGACGAAGACGCACAGCTCGGCGCGAACATTGAGGTCGGTCCATACGCCATCATTGAAGCCGGGGTCCGACTCGGCGACGGCGTCCGGATTGGACCGCACGCGGTCATCCATGGGGGCACCACCATCGGCGCTCGCTGCCACGTGCATGCGCATGCGGTCATCGGTGGCGCCCCCCAAGACAAGAAACACGATGGCTCGGCCACCTACCTTGAGATCGGCCCAGACAACGTCTTTCGAGAGTTCGTCACGGTGAACCGTGGCAGCAGCGGTGGCGGCGGCATCACCCGCATCGGTGCTCGAAACCTGTTCATGGCCACCTGTCATGTGGCCCACGACTGCATCGTGGGTAGCGACGTGGTGATGGCCAATGGTGCCGCGCTCGGCGGCCATGTCGAGATCGGCGATCGCGCCGTGCTCGGCGGTCTATCGGCCGTGCACCAGCGGTGCCGAGTGGGCCGTGAAGCCATGGTGGGCGGCGGTGCGATGGCCGCGCTCGATGTGCCCCCATTCACCATCGCCCAGGGCGACCGCGCGCGGTTGTTCGGTCTCAATATCGTGGGCTTGCGGCGAGCCAGCCACGACCCATCGGTGGTGAGTGCCCTGAAAGGCGCCTATCGGGAGCTCTTCCACGACGCCCAGCCACTGCGAATCGCGGTCGAAAATGTCCGGCGGCGCTTTGCCGGAGTGCCCGAGGTACAGGAAATGGTGGGCTTCGTCGAGACCAGCGTTCGCGGCGTGTGCCGCTCCACCGCCCCAGGTACCTGAACCACCCCACGGCGCGGTCGAGGTCGCCCTTTTTTGGGGGGGGCAAGACGCGCCCCCCGGTCGTCTCGTTCCTTCGATGTCTCCTCAGGCCATTCTGTGCCGAACAGCCTCTTCGTTTCCTGCGCGGAACCCTCCGGGGACCGACTCGCCGCCGATGTGATCCGGGCGGTGCAGCGTGCCCTGCCCGACCTGCACATCTACGGTTGCTGCGGACCGAGACTCCGGTCGCTGGGGGCCGAGAGCGTGGTCGACATGGAGACCGTCGCCGTGATGGGGGTAACAGCCGTACTGCAACGCGTCCGCCCCCTGCTCCAAGCACGGCGTCGATTGCGGGCCAAGCTTACCGAAGGACCGGATCTCGCCCTGTTTGTGGATGGGCCATCGCTGCACTTGCCCCTCGCGCGAGAGGCCCGCAAGCGGGGCGTCACCACGGTTGGCCTCGTCTGTCCCCAAGTCTGGGCGTGGAAGCCTGAGCGCACCACCGAGATTGCGAAGGCGTATGCGCACCTGTGGTGCCTGTTCGACTTTGAGCCTCCGCTCATGCAGGCTGCGGCTGCAGTGCATGACTGCGTGGTGCGCCATGTGGGGCACCCAGTCCTCGACCGACTGCCCGATGCATCCCAGCGCCAACGGTCTCCCACCGCGCTGTTCGGCCTCGCTCCGGGGTCCAGACAGCAGGAGCTCGAACGACACATCAAGCCGTTCCTCGAGGCGGCCCATCATGTGCGGCGGACCCATCCCGGAGCACACTTCCTCTGGGCGGGCACCGCACCGGACGCCCTGCCAGACTGGATCCGGCCCGTCCCTTCGATAGTCGATCTCCAGCCATGCCATGCTGTGCTCAGCAAGAGCGGTACGGTCACCCTTGAGCTTGCGTGGATGGGGGTGCCCCAGGTCGTCGCTCACGCAGTCTCGCCCCTCACCCATGCAGTCGGGCGCATGCTCGTGCGGCATGTCGACCACATCGCACTCCCGAATGTGCTCAATCGACAGGCGGTGGTGCCCGAGTTCGTGGGTGCACTCCAGCCCGCCACACTGGCCCATGCACTCGTGCAAGCAGCAGACCAGACCGCTCCACCGCTGCCCCATGTGGGGTCGCGAGGAGCCACCACCAGAATGGCCGACGCGCTCGTCGAGCTGCTCCCCTCGACTGGGCCACTCCGCTCCAGCCGGCTACCGGGGGCGCCATGACCGCTTCCACACCCAACCCGATGTCCTGGAACCATCGCCTGGCACTCTTTGCCGGACTGTGGGTAGCGCGCGTCCTGTGGTCTTCCGGACTTGGCCCCTCCGACGGCGAGCTGATGGTGTGGGTAGGACAGGAATTCGTCGCGCCGTTTCCCGCTCCGTTCGGCCTGATCGCCCTGGCCTCGCCTGGGGTGGCCCTGCTGGGGGACCACCCGGGTGCACTGCGACTGCTCTTCAACGGACTCGCGGCAGCCCCGATACTCCTCGTCGGGCGGCATCCCGCCGCGGTAGCGCTCGCTGCCACTCTGCCGATCCTGGCGGTTCCTGGGGGACTCGCCACCTGCGCCGGCCCCATGGCCGCTCTATGGCTCGCAGCAATGGCACTGGCGCCGAAGCGTCCAGGACTCTCCGGACTTGCTTGTGGGGCCACTGCAGCCTTTCATCCCATTGGACTGCTGGTCGTGCTGCCGGCGATGCTGCGTGCCCGAAGCCGAATCTGGCTTCTGCTGACCGCCGCTCTCACCGCCCTTCCCTTCGTTCCGGGAAGTCTTTGGAGCACCAGTCAAGGACTCACTGGGGAGCTCAGCCACATTGGCCTCGGCGTGTGTACCGTCGTGCTCGGAGGACCATTTCTGGTGATGGGCACGTTGGCTGGCCTGACCGGATCTGCCGCGCAGAGACTCGAGGCCGCGAGCGTCTTGGTCGCCATCGGTGCCATCGTGGCAAGCAGCGCACCGGTTGCCACCCTCGCGGGCCCGCTCGCCCTGGCGATTCGGATCGTGGCCCCATCCCCTCCCCTCTCCCAGGGTCCGCTCCCCGCACCGCATCGCACAGCCTGGCGCTCGGTCGGCATCGCGGCCGTGACCTCGATCACCCTGCTGGGCATCTTTCGCTTTCCTTTGGTGCCGGTCGAAGTCGACCCACGGGGACGGTTCGTCGACACCGCAACCCTCGCGCAGACCGTCAATGCGTGGGACCTTCCCACCGTCTACGCGCTGTCCCCACCCGACATCGCCCGGCTGCGCTGGCATGGCATCCGCGCCACCACGCCGCCGCCCGTCCACCCACTGGAGCTGCCGCACGACATCCTCCTCGTGATGCCCCAGTCGGCCGATCCCGATCTGCCCATCCACATGGGCTGGGACCACGATCGGGAGACCGTCAGCCAAGTGGTTGCCTACCTCGACGGCGCCGATGCCACGGACAGCCGCCCTGCAGCGGCCTGGACGGTCACCGTCTGGCGGCGGCCCTTCGAGCGACGCAGCCCGTAGACAGCGGCCCTTTTCATGCGTTCTCCCAACAGCACCATCCGTCGCCTCTTCAAGCGCTTTCTCCCCCATCGCTACACGCTGGCGGGAGCCCTGGTCCTGGTCGCCCTGCACTCCACGATTCCCGGCCTGCTGGTACTGCTCGTAGAGGTAGTGCTTGACGACGTTTTGGTGGAGAAAAACACCGCTGCGCTGCAGTGGATTCCGTGGGCGGTCGTGGGCCTCTATGCAGCCAATGGCGCGCTGGGATTTGCCCGTGGCATGCTCACGCGGTCGATTGCCTGGCGAGTACTCACAGACCTGCGACAGGATGTCTTTGCCGCCCTGATGGAACAAGATCCCGCATGGCACCGCCAGCGCTCCGTTGGCACTCTCACCTCACGCCTGGTCACCGACGTCGACAACATCCAGTATGGCGTATCCGCGATCGTGACGGCCGTGCAGAAGCCTCTGACCTTGATTGTACTGCTTCTCGCTGCAATGCGCATGAGTCCAACGCTCACAGCCGTCGCTCTCGTCGCCGTACCTGTGGTGGTGCTGCCCATCCGGTGGCTCGGCCACCGCCTGCGAGAGCGGGCACGCGTCGGTCTCGATGCCCGCGCCGATCTTTCTGCCTATGCCACAGAGACCTGGAACACCCTGACGGGAGTGCAAGCCGCATCCGCGGAGCCCGCGCGAATGGTGGGCTTTCAGACCCACAACGAAGCGCTGCGAGCAGCCGCGATGCGCTCGTTTGCCGCCCGACTTTTGCCCTCTCCGGTGGTGGAGACCGCTGCGGCCATTGGTGTGGCCTGCGTGGTGGTGGTGGGCGGAGAACAAGTCATGCAAGGGCAGTTGCTGCCGGGGGAGCTGGTGGCCTTCCTGCTCGCGGTTGGCTTGCTCAATGACCCACTGAAAGGACTGGCGGAAGTGCACACTCTGGCCCAGCGCGCGGCTGCGGGCGCCTCGACGGCCTTCGACCTCATCGACCGCACGCCCGCCATCGTTGACGGTCCGGAAGGGGCGCTGAGCATGGCACCCTCCGCTCCGATGCTGGAGCTCGACAACGTCACCATTGACTACGGCGAGGGACCGATTCTCGAAGGCTTCAGCCTCACGGTCCGGCGCGGTGAGATCGTGGCTCTGGCAGGCGCATCTGGAGCCGGAAAGACCAGCCTGGTGCGCCTGGTGCCCCGCCTGATGGATCCCACCAGCGGATGCGTGCGCCTTGGCGGGGCCGATGTATCGCGCCATTCGGTTCGCAGCGTTCGGCGGCAAGTGGCCTGGGTAGGACAGGAGCCGGTTCTCCTCAACGCGACCATCGCCGAAAACATCGCACTGGCTCGGGCCAACGCAAGCAGAGCGGAGGTGGTCCAAGCCGCTCGCTCCGCAGGAGCGGAGGGCTTCATTCACGACCTTCCAAATGGGTTCGAGACCGCAGTGGGCGAAGGAGGCAGCCGCCTGTCCGGCGGACAACGACAGCGCATTCACATCGCGCGAGCCTTCCTGCAGAACGCCCCCGTTGTGGTGCTTGATGAACCCACCAGTGCCCTCGATGCCGACCACGAGTCCATCATCCAGTCGGCCCTGGATCGGCTCTGCAGCGGGCGAGCCGTGCTGCTCGTCTCCCACCGCAAGACCACCCTTGCGCGGGCCCACCGGGTGGTCCACCTTCATCCTGCCCCCTCTGACAAGCCACGGGTCGGTATCCAACCGGTGACCAAGCCACCCAAGCTTGGCTGAGTCAGCCAACCGCGGAACCACCACAGGCTACCGAGACCCTATGCCACCAGTCCCAGAACACCGCTCCCTCTCGGCAATCGCTGACGAGCTCGCCCAGGGCTCGCTCGGGTTTCGTGCTGCAGTGTACGCCGCAGTGCAGCGGATTCCGCCAGGCCGTGTGCTTGGGTACGGAATGGTCGCTGCCGCCATCGGACGCCCGCGTGCCGCCCGACAGGTGGGGTACGCACTGGCCGCGCTCGACGCCGGCAACGGACCGGACGGCCGGCCGGTTCCATGGTGGCGCGTTCCCCGGAGTGATGGCTCCATTGCCATGCAAGGCAGCGTAGAGCGGGGCCCTCGACAGATTGCCCTCTTGCGAGCGGAGGGGGTCGAGGTCCGCGACGGTCGACTCGACATGCGGGTGTACCGCTGGGATGCTCCAGTCGACTGACGCTCGCTACACCTGCCCTTCCACAAATGGAACCTCGAGCACCTTTTCATGGTGGATGGGACCGTGTCCGAAAAATCCAGCCTCGCCGAAGAGCTCTCCATGGTCGGCGGTCAAGATCACGCGGGTACCGGGGGGGAGACGGTCCAGGAGCTGGTGCAGCAAAGGATCAAGGTGGCGCACGACGTCGACTTGTCGTCGGCGCAGAGCATCCAGGCGGTCTTGGGAGAAGGAGCGTGGTGCCTCGGAGGCATGCACAAGTCCTCCGGACGACAATCGCTGAAACACCCCGTGCACGCCATGGATTCGAGGCCACTCCGATGCCGGTTCGTGGGCCGGTGCGTAGGGGTAGTGGGTCTCGCCCACGTTCAGCAACCAGAAGGTGGGCCGAGCATCATCGAAGGTGAGTGCATCCACCATGGCCCCAAAGTTGTTGTGGGTGGGCATCGACATCCACGAGTCGAACTCTCCGCTCAGTGGCGTGTGCTCGTTGAGCACCGGAAGGCTGACCATCGCACGCGTGAGAAAGCCGAGCTCCCGTCGCAGCAGGCGCGGTAGCCAAAGATGCGGGACCATGTCGGTCCAGAGCATGTCGGGCACGCCAAACCGCTCGGACCACATCCGGAACGTGCGGGAATAGTAGGTGCTCGCATGCACCCCGCGGGGACTTTCATGCGGCAGCAAGCCCATCAGCAGGTTGTAGTGCGACGGGGCGGTCCAGGTGGCATAGCTGTAGCGCTTTTCCAGACGACCAAGGCGTCGAACCACCGACGGCGCGGCCTCCGCGAAGGAGTCGAATCGACAGGAATCGAGCACGATGACCACGACATCGCGAGCAGTGGGCGCCGGCAGTGGACGCTGTTCGACCGAAAGACCATCCATCGTGGACTCCTCGAGGAGGATATGGAGGCCCCTCCGGGGAGGGCCCGTTCCGAAGAATACCGGTCGGTGAGCCTCCCGGGTGCTCCAGGAGTCGAGAATGGGCATTCGAACGCGACTGAAAAACCGGGTCCGCAAGATGCTCGGGCGGACAGGTCCCGGCGCGCCCTCTCCTACCGCATCCGCGAGTGCGTCGGCTCCGACATCACCTGCACCGTCCAAGCCGCCAGTGGCAGTGGCCGCCCCCACCGCGCGGCCGTCACCCGCCCCAGCCCCAGCCCCAGCCCCAGCCCCCGAAGCGGCAGCCCCGGCCAAGTCCGCCGAGGCCCCGGAGGTCGAACCCAAACAGTCCATCGAGGCCGAGGCCGAGGCCAAGGCCGCGCGTCACTTTGAGCGCACCCGGCGGGCGGTGCTGAAGTTCATCGACGAGAAAGGTGGCGTGGCAAAGCTCTCCGACATGCATGACTACAGCGAGCGCAAGTACTTCATCGGGCATCGTCGGTTCAGCGACCTGATGGAGACGCTCCTTGAAGATGCGCTCATAGACTACGATCACGGCTCCGGCGAAGCCAGTTTGACCGAAGCCGGTCGCACACTCGGAAACACAAAGATGCCGCCGCGAAAGCGCAGCGGTTCGTGACCCGTCACTCAGCGCTGCACGGACCCAGATCGCGCAGGGCCCCCAGCGTAGTGTGCAAGACCACGCGCGGAATTCGGATTCCACAGTGACCGATGGCGCGGTGGTCTGCAGCGTTCGCGCCTCCCCCGGAGACATCCGCCACGCGAATGCCGGGAGATGCGGCACCTACCGGTCCCTACGACGCCAACCGTAAAGCATCAAAACGTGTGGCATCGCGGGCCTTCGCCCGCGGCCGCAGACCGTGTGTTCCCAAGCTGCGAGCCCGGCACGGAGCCGTCTCCCTGTACTCAGGACACGGTCTTCAGTGCCATCGGTACCTGGGTGGCTGGCATTCGACCGGCCAACGCCTCGTACATCCCACGCACTTGGTAGCGCTCATCTCGAGCCATACGCTCGATGGCCGCGCGGGGATGAAGGTTGTAGTACCCAGTGATGGCATACGGGAGGTGGTAGCCCCAACGCAGCTCTTCCTTCAATCCGGCGAAGGTCTCTACAAGATCGAGTACAGGAGCCACATCGTAGTGGGGATTGTCCAGGTAGAAGAGCAGGAGCTCGAGCGGGCAGTTGCCCGCACCGCGACCGATACCCGTGACCGTGGCATCTACAAAGTCCACGCCCTCGTCGATCGCCACCACCGAATTGGCAAAGGCCTGTTGCTGGTTGTTGTGAAAGTGCACCCCAACCTTGATGCCCTCTCCCAGATAATTCATGTACTTATGGACCAGATACCGCACATGGTAGGGATACAGCGCACCGAAGCTGTCCACAATGGCCACGTTGTGCACACCCGAACCCGCCAGCTTGAGCAGGAAGCGGTCCACATCGTCCGGAGCCAGTGTGCTCACCGCCATCACGTTCACGAAGGTCTCGTACCCCTTCTCCAGGGCATCATCGAGAAGCTTCCGTGCATCGTCCATCTGGTGTGCATAGGTGGCGATGCGGACCACATCGATCACGGTGTCTCGTGAGTGCGGGAGGTCGGATGGTCCGAAGCGCCCTACGTCCACCATTGTCGAGAGCTTGAGCCGCCCTGGCTCCACCGCACGGGCAAGGTCTTCTTCATCACAGAAACGCCAGGGGCCCACGCTCGAACGGTCAAACACCCCATTCGTGGTGCGGTACCCGACTTCCATGTAGTCGATGCCCGCATCCGCCAGAGACCGAAAGACCCTCTGAACAAGGGCATGATCGAACTGCCAGCCGTTGCAGAGGCCGCCATCGCGAATGGTGCAATCGAGCACCTTGATGCGGCGCCGCCGGTCCGTAACGAGGCCGTCTGGACAGCACTTCACACGATAATCGAGTCCCATTGCTCCGCTCCAGTCTCACCGAAATCAGCCGCCGTGGCCTTCGTGAGGCACTCCTGTATCACAAGAGGCGCAGAAAAAGACTCAACGAAGACGTGAAGGCGTGAGGAGATCGACGAGCGGGTCTCGCCCCTCCAGAACCAACTGCGCTAGCGCATCACCCGCGCGCCACGCAAAGCCAAAGCCGTGGCCGGTAAACCCGACCCCGAGGACCGCACCCGGCGCCCCCGGTGCAGCGCCCACCAACGGCAGCCCGTCTCGTGAAAATCCCATTGTGCCCGACCAGCGGTGCTCGATGGTGATGGGACCAAGCTCCGGAAAGCTGTGCAGAAAGGCCGTCATCTTCTTCTGAATGCTGTCGTGCAACACGTCTGAGTGACCCACTTCCGCCGATGGATCCAGGTTGCGCCATCCTCCCAGCACGACTCGGCCATCGTCGAGCTGGCGCCAGTAGTCGTAGCCATGGTCGGCATAAATGGGCATGGGAAACACTCCTCGAGGGGCAGGAGCCGTGGACAGCATCTGCCCTCGAGTGGGGTCCACCTTGTCGGCGCACCACGGCACCAACTGACCGGCACGCGCGTTCGTGCAGACCACTGCCACATCCGCCCGCACGCGCCCATCGGGAGTCTGGACAGTGACATCGCCGGGGGCCGTCGCCTCGAGCGCTACCACCGGGGATTTCTCAAAGAGCCGAGCGCCCGCCGAACGTGCCACCTGCGCCGCCCCGCGTACAAAGCGCACCGGGTCGAGCTCACCATCCGCCGCCAGCACCACCCCCATACGGTAGCCATACCGAGCAAGCGCGGGAGGCAGCTCCGACGCCGGCAGGATTCGCGCTTCGAACCCATCCTCCGTCAGCCATCGTGCCGAAGTCCGCAACTCTTCTTCCTCACGCTCGGAGCCCGCCAGCTGGAGGCTGCCTCCGTGCCGGTATGCGCAGTCGAGTTCATGCTCCCGGATGATGGATGCCATGCGCACATGGTTTTCAACCGACACGGCATGAATCGCCCGCGCCCGATCGCGCCCCATCAATGCCACCGCACGGTCGTACCGTTCTGCGGTTCCCTGGAGCACGAACCCTGCATTTCGGCCGGTGGCTTCCCCCGCCACGACTCCCGCTTCGAGCCAGACCACAGATACGCCGGCTTGTGCGAGACCGAGCGCTGCGCTGGTGCCACAGATCCCCGCCCCGATCACAACCACATCACAGTCGATGTCACCAGTGAGTGGGGCCGTCACCTGCCGATCTGGCGCACGCTCCAACCAAATGGAGCCTGTACGACCACTCACTGGGCCCCTTCCTTGCGGGCTCGACGTCGGGCCGCCCGGTTGGCCAGGGGCGCATCTTCATCGGAATTGGCATCCGGTCGCTCATGGCCTGTCGCCCGCCCGAAGCCCACCGCAGCGCCGTCGCCCGGCCGCTCTCGCAGGGTGGGAGGGAGATACGCGGCCAGAAAAGCGCCACCGGCAAGCAGCGTGGCCACACCGGCCGTCAGGCCCAGCTGGACTGTGTGATTCATCGCCACCACCACAGCCACCACCAACGCAAACGTGACCATCAGACCCCAGCGAGCCACGGGCGGCACCCGCTCCAAGAGGGACTTCGGCGCGGGCGCATCCACCGCCGACACAGCGGGGATCCCCGAGTCGCTCCCGTCGGAAGCCGACGCTTCTTCGGCAGCAGCCAGTGTCTCGTGCGGTGATCGGTTGGCCCGAAGAGACCATCCCCGCTGGCTTCTCTTGCGTGAGGTATCTGAGCGACGCTTCGATTTGGACTTCTTCGCCATGCCGACTCTCCAGAATTGGCGCCAGCATAGCAGGGTGTCGTCTCGGGCACCGGACCATCCCGAAGGCCTGCGTTTTCGCGCGGTGCGACCGGCCCTCTGCCCACCGTCACTGTCGGGTCCCCCAGCCCTCGCTCGTGCGCAGCATCCCGAAGCCCAGCAATGCTGGCCGCCATCCCTCTGAGCGATTCGCACCGATGCGGTTTGCGGGAATTCATGAATGAGGATGCCCGCGAACAGGCGTCTTTCACATTCATCTCCACGAAAAATCAAAAAAGCTTCGCTCAACGGTAACGCTCCGCACACGTCGATCCGTATCCGTGAGTGTAGCCACGGTGAGCCAACCAACCGCCCACCGAACCGGACCCCGCCGCTTCAACGGTGCTTCAAAGCATCGGACATCCACACCGAAGCGCCCGTGTTCCAACCCCTTTTCCCGAGCCGGTGGCCGAGAAGTCTCGTCCAACTGATCGCCGCACCCCCTGGACCCCGTGTTGGGGTCCGCTTCGAGGCTGCCGGCTCGGGTCTACCTTTTTGCTGCAGGCACACGCCTCGCCGACCGGCCCGACCACAAGCGCCGGCGGCCTTTCGACGGCTGGACCTCGAACATCCCTCGGGCGAGCCGCGCGCGGAATCCGAGCGCAACCGCCGCATCGCCAAACGCACGCACCGTGGCCGCATCCAGCTTCCGGCCCACCGCGAAAGGCTCTGTTCGCCCTTCGGCCACCATCACCAGCGGCTCGATGACGCATGCATACAGCTGCCACGGCCCGTATCCGGCGAGTACTTGGTATAGGGCTCCCCAGATCCCACGCTGCAGCGCCGCAGGCACACCCACCGCCTCTCCCGCATACACCTCAACCGTGGCAGGAGGGCGTTCGGAAAACGTACCGGGAATGGCCACATCGACCATGAGCGCGTCGGGTCGGACCAGCGCCGGGTCGAGCGTACCTCCCGTGGGTCCAGCCCCCACCAACAGTGGCGCATCATGCACGGTGTCCTCGACGCTGGCGCAGACCTCCACCGAAGCGCCTCGCCCCCCTCGCCG
>CAJWOS010000153.1 GCA_913044235.1 uncultured Pseudomonadota bacterium | reverse complement strand
TTGGAACGGCCATCGTTCTGTTCTCTCATTTTGACTGGAATTTTCAGAACCAGCAGATTGCGGACGCTTGTCGGGCGCGCAGCAAACGCGGAGCCGAGTTTCTAGGCGAAAGCCCAGCCAGTGTCAACCAAAAGGCACGCAGGGAAAACCAGAGGGCCGAGCCACCATCGCCGCTCGAATCGATCGCATCGACCCCGGTGCTGCACGAACCAAGCCCACCGAGATGCGACTCACACCCGGCTCGAGATGCAGGGTGACTGCCGGTGCAGGAGCACCGGGCAGCGAGGCTCGATGGCGGATCTGCAGCCCCGTTCGCAGATGAAACGGCTGCCCGCTGCCCACGAATCGAGCATCCCTTCGCACCCGCAACACGACAGCCTCGTGAGGACCTTCAGCGCTTCCCGGCACCATCCCCCCCACCCGTGACACCACCGCTCGCAACAACTGCTGGAGGGGAAGCAGGACATGAGACCGGTACTGGTCGGCGTGGGCACCCATCCAAGCTCGGTTGTTGTTTTCGGCAAGTGCCTGAAGGAACGCCAATAGTGGTGTGCCCAGAGCGTGCGCAGGGGGACAGCCACGAGAGGCGGTGAGGCCAACATCCGCAGGACCCACGCCTGCGGGTGCAGCACAGCGGCGGGACGGCTTGGGGGAGGATGGAGACTGGTTGGGCGGGAGTGGTGGGATCGTTGTCATGCAACACGAGCGCCCACACAGGGACCTGAACATCCTATCAGTATATATGCGCCGCCGGGGCGTTGCATGACACATCGAGACAGCGTTGACGGTCGCGCAACCAGCGCATACCGTGAAGTCCCCGTGCGCAGGGGCCATGTTGCCCACGATAGGGCCGTACAGAAGCCCCAGCCCACGACCCCAGCCACCGCTTCGCCCCCCCGCTCCACGAGGCACATCCATGCCACAGTCTGCCCGCCTTCTGATTCTTGTCGCTCTCACCTTCGGCTGCGATTCCACGCGCAAACAGGACGACGACATCAGCGCTGAGCTGGGCGAGACCGGCACCGCAGACGCAGGCGGCGCAGGCGAAGGCAGCGGCGACGAGAGCACAGACTCCGAGAACGATGAGGGTGGCGAGACTGGAAGCGGCGAAGGAGGAACCGGCGAAGACTCCGGCTCCGGTGCAGGCTCCGGTGAAGGCTCGGGCGAAGGCTCCGGCGAAGACTCGGGCAGCGGAGGCGGCGAAGGTTCTGGCGACGAAGGTGGCACCGACGAAGGCAGTGGCTCGGGGATGGACATCGATCCGTCCGACCTTGATGGCTACACCTGGGAGCTGGTGCTCTCCGATGCAAACATCACCAACCCGGCGACGCTGGGCGCCTTGCTTACGGCCCTGTTCACGGACTCCTTGTTCCTCGGTGTCACAGACGTTGGGACCGAAACCCTCGACATGGCCCTGGTGGTCGGTTCGCCGGTGAGCGGCGGCTACACCTTTGGCTCGATCCTCGACCTGGGTGCCGCCGACTTCTCCGCTCCGCCGGACTTCGAGGTGGACAGCACGGGCTCCATCCTCGAATACATTTACGAGGGCGTGGCCATCCCATTTGAAGACCCGGTCTTTGTGGGCAAAATGGCCAGTGACGGAGAGTCTCTCGACGATGTTTCCCTGACCGCTCTCATCGACACGCGTGACATCGGCACGCTCTTCGACCTCGACGATGGCGAGACCGCCATCTGTGAAATGGTCTCATCCTCCGGCGTCACCTGCGACGCCTGCGCCGACGGTGAGCCCCTCTGCCTCGCCTTCGCCGCCGAGTGGTCCAACGCACCGCGCATTTCGAGCGTTCGCTTGGATTAGGCGAGCACACATGCGGTAGAACCATTCCATGGTCGCCCCCCTGCAATCCGAGTCCACCACCACCCACCGCGCCTGGGTCTGCAGTCCAGCCTGGGACCTCTTCTGGCTCCACGGCGGCCTCTGGCTGGCGCCCCTCGCCGTGTTGTGCTCACTGGGCTGGGCCGACATCGAAGACAGCCCCACGCACCTCGCCTACCTGGCGTTGTCGGCCCTGTTCTGGATCGGACACCGCTTCAGCTCCACCTGGCTTGCCTGGTTCACCACGGCCTACGCCACCGCACGCACCGAGCAGCCGCTCCGCTTCGTGGTGCTCCCTGTGGCCGTGGTGCTCATGACATTTGGTGTGGTCCTCGCACCCGACGACTGGCTGCCCGGTACGTGGCTGCAGCGCGTACTCGTGCTCGGCGCACTCGACTACGCCCTGGTCACTTGGCACTTCGCAGCACAACACTTCGGCGTGCTCAGCCTCTACCGCAGCCGCGCGAGTGCTCCCGATCGCACCCGGTCGCACGTGCGCACACTCGACCGCTTCTACGCCTTGACCGTGGGCGGAGGCGTGATCGCCGTCGCGGAGCTTGCGCAGGGCGCCACCACCCTGCCCGATGCCTGGCTGGGCCCCCTCGCCGACACCACACTGTTCGATGGCGTACGAGCACCGGTTGCGCTCTTCACCCTCGCCCTGGTCTGCGGACAGCTCGCGATGGCCCACCGCCATACCCCTGGCCTGCCTCGCGCCCTCTACATCGCCGGCCTGGGTGCCATGGCCTTGGCCGCACTCTTTGCCCATCCTTTTGTGTATCTGTTCTGTTGGACCACCCAACACTGGCTGGCCGCGATGGGCCTCGCCTCCATCGTGGTGGAAGGCGAGCCGACGCCCCGCAAGAGGCGCTCCTTCCACGGGCAGATGCACCGGATCCATCGGGTTCGTGGCCGATTCCTGCTCGTCCTGGCGCTGTTGAGCGCCGTCAGCATGCCGTTCTATGAAGTCGAGGCCAGCAGCGGACCTGAAGGACGCCCGGTCTTCCTGATGCTCGACCAAGTGCTCTCGGGGGCATTGACCGCACCGTTCACGATTCAGATCCTCACGGCGCTCGGACTCGCCACGGCCTTTCTGCACTACCTCCTCGACCGTGCGGTCTGGCGCTTCTCTGACCCGAGCGTGCGCGCGGCTGCCGCTCCGCTCCTGCGTCGCCCATCCCCATGAGCCCTCTTCCACGCGCGGTCTCTATCGCCCTCGTCCTGGTGGTTCTCACCATATGCGCACGCATCGCTTGGGTATGTGACGACGCCTACATCACGTTCCGCACCATCGACCACTGGCAGCTTGGCTACGGCCCTGTCTGGAACATCCAGGAGCGGGTGCAGACCTACACGCATCCCCTCTGGATGCTCCTGCTCACCGGTACATCATTGCTTACCGGCGAGCTCTACTTCACGGCCATCGGGCTCGGCTTGCTCGGCGCCACTGCCACCCTCGTCACCCTGCTGCGGCTGGAGGGGGCCGCGACGACTGCCCCCCTCCTGCTGGTGCTCGGCTGCAGCAAAGCGTGGACCGAATTCGCTACGTCTGGCCTGGAAAACGCCCTCAGCTACACTGTGATTGCGGGTGCGGTCGTCACAATGTCTCCCCGGATTCTCTCGCGTCCTCGCCAGGTCGCTGCGGCACTGCTGCTGGGTCTCGCTCCCCTTTGTCGGCCCGATCTGGCCCTCGTGGTGTCCCTCCCTGCCGCCCTGCTCGTCTGGACGAGCCGCGGCTGGTGGCCGGTCCTCGCTGCCGGCCTCGGCCCTGGTCTGGTATGGGTGGCTTTCGCAACGGTCTACTACGGCACCCCCTTGCCCAATACGGCACTCGCAAAGCTCGGACATGCACCCATTTCGCAGAACCTGACCCAGGGTCTCGCGTATCTACGCAGCAGCATTCAGCTTGACCCCGCGCTCTTGCCGGTCACCGGACTGGGCCTCGGACTGGCTCTCGCTCGGTCGCGAAAAGCGCCATCCATGGCCACATTTTCCCTGGGTGGCGGGCTCTATCTGGTCTACATCGTGAGCATCGGCGGCGACTTCATGTCGGGCCGCTTCCTCACAGTCCCCTTCCTTCTGGCCGTTGCGATACTCATGTCTACGGGGCGTCGGGCCACCTGGCTGGTGGCTCCCGCAGCGCTGGCACTCAGCCTGACCAGCACAGCCTCGCCGCTCCGAACCACCGCCGATTTCCATGTGCCGAACTGGGACGATGCCGGCATCGCCGACGAGCGCGGCTGGTACTACCCACACCTCGGTCTGGTGCCCATCCTGCGCGAGGGCCGCGATCCCCCGAAACCGGGTCGTTCCAAGCGTCCCGGCGAAGGACGGGTCCGCATGGGCAAGGCCATTGGAATGGATGCCTACATGTCGGGTCCACAGATCCACCTGGTAGATGCGTATGCCCTTTGCGACCCGTTGCTCGCCCGGATTCCTTCCGACGAGATTCTCGGACGCCCCGGTCACTGGATTCGTCCGGTGCCACGCGGCTACCTGGAAACCCTGAAGACCGGTCAAAACCTGTTGGCCGATCCCGAAGTCGCGGCCCTCTGGGCCGACGTCTACCTTGCCACCCGAGCACCCCTCTGGACCCCCGGTCGGGTGCAGGCCATCGGGCGCTTGCTCACCTACGGAAGAACCGCACCCATTCAGGGCGTTCCCCCCATGAGTCGTCCCCCACGCACGCCCCCCGGCGACGGGTGACCTCCTCGTGATCCCTGGCGCTTGAATCCGCGGTCCATTCATCGCACAATGCACCCAATGCGCCAGACGGGGAGCCGCTACCCCGCGCGCTCGACAGGAGACCATCATGTCCTTGAATGCCCGTCACGCCACGTTCTGCGCGGTTGCGCTGCTCCTGGGCTGCGGAGGAGGCCCCGAGACCGTCGCGAAGCAAGACGACACGGGCGGCGAGGCTCTCGAGCCACGCGCTCCATGGGTCACAATCAACCTGCCGGATGGCGGGGCCGTGGTGACCGAAAACAGCAGCGTGACTCTGACGGGCACCATCGCCGACTACGACTCCGATCTGGCCACGGTGATGGCCGTCTGGACTTCAGCCACCGGCGCTGAGCTTTGCGGCGGAGCCGCTCCCGGCGAAGATGGCTCGGTCGCCTGCACCTTCACGGTCACGCGCACCGACACGCCCGTCGTGCTCACCGCCAACGACGGCGAGTTCGAGACCTCGGCCTCGATCGACCTGCTCATTCGGACCGATGAGCCGCCCGCGGTCCGCATCGAATCGCCCGAGGATGGCGGATACGTCAACGACGGAGAGTCGGTCACATTCGAGGCATTCGTCTCCGACGACAACGACTCCCCGAACTCCCTCGCCCTCACACTTTCCTCCAACATCGACGACGTGCTGTTCACCGGCGCGGCCGACCCCACAGGTGAGCTCACAGTCCTCTTGTCCGACCTCTCGCTCGGCGACCACACCCTCACCCTGTCTGCGACGGACCGCGACGGCTTTGAAGGGTCGGCCTCCATCCTGTTCGAGGTCAACAGCAAGCCCGGCGTGGCCGCCGTCCACATCGAACCCACCAACCCAGGCACCAACGACGACCTGGTGGTTGTGATCGACACGGACGCACCCGACGAAGACGGCGACAGCCTGAACTACCGCTACACCTGGTACGCCGACGACGTCCTGGTCGCAGGTGAGGTCGACGCCACGCTGCCTGCCGAACTCACCTCGAGGGACCAGACCTGGAGTGTGCAAGTACAGGCCACCGACGGTCGCTCCGTGGGCGAGCCTGCCACCGCGTCTGCCACCATCAACAACACCGCGCCCGAAGTCAACGAAGCGATCCTCACCCCCGATCCAGCCGACATTACCAGCGATCTCGTATGTGCAGCGAGCACGCCCACCGACGCCGACGACGATCCGGTCTCGCTGTCCTACACATGGCAGGTGGCAGGTGTGGTGCGGGCAGAGACAAGCGACACCCTTCCCGCCGGTATCGCTGTCGTGGGCAACTCCGTTGTCTGCACCATCATCCCAGATGATGGCATTGATGTGGGAACCGCTGTTCGCTCCAACACCGTCGTGATTGGGAATGCTCTGCCCACCCAGCCTGAGATCTCGATCGACCCCAACATTTCCGACCCCGGCTCCTCCGACTTGTTCTGCCAGATCGACCAGCCAAGCAGCGACGCAGACGGCACCTCGGTTGCCTACAGCTTTGCCTGGGAAGCAGACGGCCTGATCTACCCAGACGACTACTCGAGTGCGACCGGACCGACCTCCTCTTCCCAGACCAACGACACCGTGCCCGCTGCAGATACAGCGCTCGCAGAAGAGTGGACCTGCACGGTCACCCCCAACGACGGTACCGATGATGGTCCATCGGCCAGCGCCATGGCGGCGGCCGCCACACTGATGACGGTCGGAGACGGTGAGACTGCAAGCGGAGCCACCGCCACACAAGCAGCAGCCACGATCTACGCGCAGGCCGTCACAGTCACCGGCGACCTCACCGTCACCGGATTTGGCATCCACATCAGCGCACTGGCATCGAGTGGCACCGATGTGACCATGGGCCTGTACGACGATGCGAGCGGCGCCCCTGGCTCCCTGCTCGTGGAGACAGACCAAGAGACCCTCAGCACCGGCTCGAACACACTCGACAGCACCACGTGGGTGGACGTAGCCGCAGGCGACTACTGGATCGTCGTTAATTACGATGCCAGCGACGACACCACAGTGGTGTCGGACGCCACGAACACGGTCGAAGCCGACACCGAGGCCGACGGCGGCGCCGCCACACTGCCCGCATCCTGGACCGGCACCGGCGCCACCACCGAGGCCCTCAATGCCTGGTGGCTGCTCGGATACTGAGTGACGTCGCCGGCGGCCCCATCCTCCGCCGAGGCGCTCGGCCTCGGCGGCGCTGACTCGGTGTCCGAGGGCTCGGCGACACCCCGCGGTCGCCGTTGGGTGCAGGTCCTTCGCTGGCTGTTTCTGGCGGAGGTGCTCGCGACCCTGCTGGACATCGCGCTCGGTCCCTGGAGTGTGATCGGCTTCGAGGAAGGCCGAAATGCGCGCGCAGCCATGCAGCTGGCCTGCGGTCACGCCGACCGTCTGTTTGCGCTTCAGTATCGAGACTTCTGCGGCGGCTGTACGGCGCTCGCTGTGGTTGGCGCACCGCTGATGCGCATGATGGGCGCGACGGTAGCGGTCTGGAAGCTCGTGCCAGCGGGATTCCATCTCGCGTTGGTGGGGGCCTTGGGGGCCGTCGCCGTCCGGGCCGGGCGCGCCCGAGAAGCCGGATGGGCGCTGGCCGTCATGATCGCATCTCCTTGGGCGCTGCGAGAGCTTGCGTTGACGGGGTGGGGCAACCACGCAGAAGTGCGGGTCTTCCTCGTCGGAGCCGTCGCTCTGTTGATCGGGCAGCGGTCCCGCGCATGGACCAACGCGGCCGCAGGAGTGGTCACCGGCCTCGCCATCTGGTTCGCACACATCGCGATGCATGCGGTGCCGGGCATCCTCCTGCTGGTCGCCCTGCGGAAACGGAAAGGCCTGCTGTTCTTCCTCGGTGTCCCGCTCGGGCTGGTTCCATGGGCGCTCTACCTGCGCGCGCGTCCCACGGCACTTGCCGGGGCGCACCAGCTGTGGAAGCCCTCCGAGCTTGCCTCTCTCGACGCGTTGGCCGCCTACTTGACAGGCCCCCTGCATCCCGCCACCCTCTGGCCGGCCACCGGCTTCCCCGCTCTGGACGCTGCGCTCGCCGTAAGCGTATGCGCCATGGTCGGACTCGCCGTGGCCGGTATCGTGGCCGGCTTGCGGGCACGCTCTGTGCTGGCAGGGGCCGTGGCGCTGTCGCTGTGCGGCTTCGTGGCTGCTTTGGTGGTTCGACCCGACCTGTGGTCGGACGTGCCCCATGCACCCGGCTTCAGCGCCTTCCACCTACGCTACCGCGCTGTTGTCTGGCCCTGGCTGGCGCTCGGAGCCACCCTCGCTGCCCGGCACCTACCACCACGAACCATGTGGGTCGCCATTCCGTTCCTTGCCTTGGGGACGGGGGCACGAGCGCTCTCGTGGCGCACGGGTCCAGGGCCCACCCTGGAGGCACCGGTCTGGTCTGCACCCGGACGCCCCGATGCCACCGTGCCTGAAGGGCACCCACCGCGGAGGAATCCCTGGTCCCTCGACCGGATGCAAGACATCGAAGCCGCAGCAGTATTTTTGGAACAATCCCCCGAGCCGTTGCCGTCCTGCACCATCGACCACCAGGGCGAGCTCGGCAGACGCATCGGCTTGTACGTTCGTCGCGGCGGGTCCCCGATCCTCCCACAATTGCCTGCCCTCTCTCCCGCCGTGGTCCAGGGCGTCGCGTGGGGCCTCACCGCGGCGGCCGGCAGACATCCCGAGCGGCCCATCGGCTCCCTGCCGGAGGCCTGGCAGTCTGCCGTGGAGACAGCCCACGGTCGACTGATCGACACCGACCCGGAGACACCGAACAGTCCAGGCGACTGCCTGCGAGAGGCCGACCTTGCATGGGATCACGCCACCCAAGCCGGTCGAGTCGCCGCCTCGGCACCCCCGCCCAGCCCCCCCCCTGCGTGTCCCGACGAAGCTGGCTGGACCCACGCACTCATACAAGTCTCCGCCGAGCGCGGCCGCTGTCCCCTGGGAGCCGGCTGGCCAGAGTGCGGGTGAGGCGCTCTACGCCTCCCGCAGCGCACGGATTCGATTCGCCAGCGCAGTTCCACTCTGCCAAGCCGCTTCCACACCCCGCCCCGCACACCAGTCGCCGGTCAAGCCGAGGCGAGTCGCTGGGTCCCACCGATGCCCTTCTGGCCATCCCGCAGACGCGTCGGTGTGGGCATACCTCCACCGGTGCACCATGGTGCGCTGTGGCGTGGTCGTGATGCCCGTGGCCTGCTGAAATGCATCCAGCAGCATCGGCTGGAGCGCTTCCGGATCAGTCTCCAGGCGGGCTCGCGACCAGGTGGAATGGGTGTGCGCCACCCAGCAGGTACCCGACGGGCGCTCCGGCTTGGTCCAGTTCGGTACGACGATCTTGAGCGGACCGCTGCTCGGGCGCAGCACCGCTGCCTGGGCAGGTCCCTCTTCGAAGGCCACCAGGAGCGTATGCACTGGGAGCATCGTCACCGCAGCAACCTCGGCCTGCACGGCAGGGAACGCCGACACCAGCTCGGCAGCCTGGGGAGCGGGAATGGCGAGGACAACGGCATCGAAGAGACCGTGGCTCCGTTTCTCGGAGTCGATCAGCTGCCATCCGGCGTTCTGCCGCACAAGGGATGCCACCCGGATGCCCGTCTCAAGCGCAAGTCCGCCCACGAGGTGCCGACCAATGGCCGACATCCGTGGCACACCCACCCAGCGCTCGACCGTGTCGTCACTCCCCCACTCAACCACCAGCCCCGCCGCTTCCCACGCCCGACACTGGGCGCGAAAGGCAGCGTTGCGCGCCTCGAAATACGGTGCACCGTGGTCCCACTGTCCCGCCGCGCGACGTCGAGTGGACAGGCGACCGGAGGGCCCTCGGGACTTGTCGAACACGGTGACCGCAATCCCCGCCTCTTCGAGCAGACCGGCACAGGACAGACCAGCCATTCCCGCTCCCACCACGGCCACAGTGCGAATCGGCTCCAGCAAAGCACCCGAAGCGTTTGGTCTCGTGGCATCCGGCATGGTGGTCTCCTACGACAGGGCCCGTTGTAAACGGTTCTCCAAGCAGTGCCATGCCCAGCGTTCCCTCAACCGATTCGGAGCGCATGCATCACAATGTCCCCGTGCCCGAACCCCATCGCCCTTGCTCCCGATCCGCGCCCATGTCCACGCGATACCCGGTCATCGGTCCCCGTCCCGCTTCGGAGCCCTCCTGAAACGCCATCTGCCGCTCCTGCTCCTCTTGTTGGTCGTCACCGGCGTCTCGGTGTGGGCCCGATGGTCTCTGCTGCCGCAGTCCATGGCTCTCGGTGACTCCCTCGGGCCCTGGCTGGTCGCTGCACGCGGTCCCTGGTCGACCGCTCCGCATGCCCCGCCCTACGGCTGGATGCTGGCCGTCCCCCACCGATGGATTCTCGCCACCACCCACGACTTGTACAGCGCGTTCGCCGCGATCCGATTCGTTGACGCTCTCGTGGCTCCACTCGGAGCCTGGGCCGCCCACAGACACACCGACAATTTCTGGGGTGCCCTCGCAGTGGGACTCCTGCTCGCCCTCGATCCGAGCCTGATCGACACTGCGACCAGCGGTGCCGAAGCCTACCAGGCCCCTGTGGCCATCGCCGCTGTGGCTCTTCTGGTGACCCCCTCCCAGCGAAATACGACGCTTCTGACGGCCATCGCGTTCTGCTGGGGGGTGATGTGCCATCCCCTGGCCATCCTGGCTGCGCCGATCCTGATCGCCCACCGTCGACTTCCTGTGGTCCTGCTGTGTTCGGCACTGGGGCTGGGTCCCCACCTGCTCCGCCTGTGGGGAGGTGCTGCGGGAGCCCTCGGACCGGACCCCCAGTTTTCCTGGGGCGCGCTCGAGGCCTGGTGGGACCAGAGTGGTCTTGCCGCCTGGCTGTTTGCGCTCGCACTCGGAGGTGCCCTCACCCATCGGACCCTCCGCTCGACCGCTCTTGCCACACTCCTGGGCCTCGCGCTCATGCTCGTGACCGGTTCGCAGATCGGGTACCTCCGCGACCACCACCTGCGCATCCTCAGCGCCCCCGCCGCCTTGGGTCTGGCCCGCCTGCCCGGTCCTCTCGCCATGGTCTCTGCGGTCGCTCTGTTGCGCTGGCCCGAGCGCGACGAAGGCCGGAGTCGTGACCGCCGCCCCGGCACGCTCGGTCTGCTGCATCGCACCACAAATGCCGTGCTCACGGTCCGAGATCCCGACCATCCGATTGTCGTCGACGGCTACCGCACCGTGCATGTCCCCGCAGTCGAGCCCGGTGGAGTGTGGCTCGATCTCGCCCTGCGGGGCGTCGACACCTCGGCGCTCGACGTTCGCCCCGACAGCAGTCTCCTGGTGCTCGTGACCGCACCGCGAGAGGCCGATGCACACGAGACCCCCGCCACCCACGGCCTGATCCGCGCCGACCATCGGGACACCTGGTCCATCTGGCTCGGCAACGCCGAGACTGTCTCCGCATGGTCCAGCGCCGACTGTGCAGAGCGACAAAGCAACGGCCGTCCCCTGCCGCGGGTCGGGGGGGCCTGGGACGGGCTCGCGTTGTTTCATCCTGCGCGCGGCGCCGCGAGCGTGGATGCCTGGTGGGCCTGCCGTCATCCGTGAACCCGCCCAGCGGCCACCAAAACCGAGTGTATGCACCAACCGTGCGCCACCCCCGTAGCCTGCGGGGTGATAGCGTCTCCGCGCCTGCCTCGCGTCCCCCCACACGTGCCTCGTCCTCCTACAGCCCCCTCTCCCACGGACCCTCCATGCGCCTCGGCATTGACCGCCTCGCCCAAGACGCCTCCCTCCGCGCCCGCCTCTCCGGCCGGCGCCTCGGCCTCGTCTGCCATCCCGCCTCCGTCACCTCCACCCAGCAGCACAGCCTCGACGTGCTCGACCATCACACTGGCCTCAAGCTGTCGGCCATCTGGGGGCCCCAGCACGGGTTCATGGGTGACAAGCAAGACAACATGGTGGAGACCGACGACACGGTCGATTCCGGACGCGGCATTCCTATCTTCAGTCTCTATGGAGAGACCCGCCGCCCCACGCCCGAGATGATGGCGCATGTCGACGTGGTGCTCTTCGATCTGCAGGATGTGGGCACCCGCATCTACACCTTTCTGACCACCCTGCTCTATCTGCTCGAAGCATGCGCTGAACATGGAAAGACCCTCTGGGTCCTCGACCGGCCAAACCCGGCCGGCCGCCCGGTCGAAGGCACCCTCTTGCGCCCCGGCTACGAGAGCTTTGTTGGTGCCGGTCCTCTGCCCATGCGCCATGGGCTCACTCTGGGCGAGGCTGCCCACTGGTTCGTGAAACACTTCCGCCTCGACGTAGACTATGAGGTCATCGAGATGGAGGGCTACGACCCCACCGGGCCGGGGCACGGCTGGCCGAGCCGCCACCTGCCCTGGGTGAATCCGAGTCCCAACGCCGCCAGCCTCAACATGGTCCGCGCCTACCCAGGCACTGTCGTGCTCGAAGGCTGCACCCTCTCCGAGGGGCGGGGCACTACCATTCCGCTCGAGGTGATGGGCGCTCCCGACATCCATCTTCCCGCCATCCGGTCCACCATGCAGCGACTCGCGCCCGAGTGGCTCTCCGGCGCCTGGCTCCGGTCGTGCTTCTTTGAGCCCACGTTTCACAAGCATGTGGGTGAGACCTGCCAAGGCATCCAAGTACACACCGACTTGCCCGCTTACCGCCATGCGCAGTTCCAGCCTTACCGGCTGATCAACTTGTTCCTGAAGGGCGTGCGCCTGGTGCATCCAGACTACCCCCTCTGGCGCGATTTCCCGTACGAATACACCTCTGGCGCACTTCCCGTGGACTACATCGATGGTGGCCCTCTGCTCCGCGAGTGGGTGGACGACCCGCAGGCCTCCGTCGCCGACCGCGAAGCCCTCCTGGCCCACGAAGAACAACAGTGGCGCGCCCTCCGAGCCCCGTTCCTGTGCTACCCGAGCTGACCCGGACTCAGTCCAGGTCTGACGCCTGGTGCCGCTCGAGCACGCTCGTGGCCGGGTTCCCGAACACCTTGTTCACCCGCCGTCCGCGCTTCACCGCCGGTCGCGCAGCGACCTCGCCGGACCATCGCACTACGTGGGTGTATTCGTGCACCGATAGGAACTGCCCTGCCGCGTAGAGACGTCCGGTGGCGAGCGCGCCGTACCAGGGCCACACCGCCATGTCGGCGATGGTGTATTCGTCACCAGAGAGGAAACGGTGGTGGGCGAGGTGTCGGTCCAGCACATCCAACTGGCGCTTGGCCTCCGCGGCATACCGGTCGATTGGGTAGCGGAGCTTCTCCGGTGCGTAACGGTAGAAGTGGCCGAAGCCGCCACCCAGATAGGGAGCGCTCGCAACCTGCCAGAACAGCCAGTTCAAGGTTTCTGTGCGGGCACGCCCCGAAGGAAGAAACGCACCGAAGCGCTCCGCCAGGTACAGGAGGATCGACCCGGACTCGAACACCCGAAGGGGCGGATCCACACTGTGATCCACGAGTGCGGGGATCTTGGAGTTGGGATTGATCTCCACAAACCCCGAGCCAAACTGATCGCCCTGCAGAATCTGGATGAGCCACGCGTCGTACTCCGCGCCAGTATGCCCGGCCGCGAGGAGCTCCTCGAGCATCACGGCGATCTTGTCGTTCGGGTCGGGCGCCATGGACTCTGCCTCCTCCACGTTGATCTTGGTCGTGGTGCTTCGGAGGTTTTGGTGTAAACAGCCCGCGAGGAAGGCGTAGTGGTGCGAGTAAACCCGTCGCTCGGGCTTCTTCAAATCCTTCAGCTAAAAGCATACTGTTCCTAATGTTATTACTTATATATGCTATAGCATCCTTCCCCCTTTGAAGGGGGGAAGGTAATGTTTAAACTTAAATGCTATTACATAAGGGCTGCTACTGCTACGCAGTTTTACACAAAAAAACACCCTTGTCAAGTAGTTACGTTACGTCACTTTATACATTTTTCTTACATGTGCTGGGTTTATAGACAATCTAGGTAGTGCATATACAAGATGTAGTTCTCAAAAGTAAAAACCCCGTGTGTTGCAGTGTACATACATACGTAACGCCTAACGGGGGGGTGGCCCTCGCCCGTACCCCTCTGTGCGCGTCATCATGTGCGCTTGGACGCATAATGTGGGCATATATGAGCCTAAGCTGTTGTTTTTTATAGAATATATA
>CAJWOS010000152.1 GCA_913044235.1 uncultured Pseudomonadota bacterium | reverse complement strand
TGGGTCATGCGCCAGGTCAGCGACGAGCTCTGGGCTCTGGCGTTCATCTCCCCGCCGGGCGCGCTCGTGCATCGCATCGGAAGCCGGGTGCGAGCACGCGAGCGAGAAGACCAGGCCAGCTCCCGCGAGACGCACATTCCCCTGGCCATGCACGGTTGAGTCGCGAAGAGCGGCGGCGCGTACCCCTTCCCACCGGCGGCGCCGGACTGCATCCGCTACGTGCGGTTCACCCCGACGCAGCCACCGGGGTGGATGGGAGGCCGTATGCCCGCACATGCGCCCGGACTCGCCGAGCTTCTCGGTTCTGTCTCGGTCGACCAGTTCCTCGCCCAACATTGGGATCGTTCGCCACTCCTCGTCCGAGCGCGTGACGCCGGTGGATCCGAGCGCTTTTCGTCGGTACTGAGCTTCGATACGTACGACCGCCTCATCGCCGAGACCGGTCTCCGTGGACCCACCTTCCGAGTGGCCCGAGACGGGCGCGCGGTGCAGTCCGACACTTGGGGCATCGCGTCGCTCCCCTGGGGGACAGGCGCCGTGCGCGACTTTGCCCGTCCGGAGCGCATGTTCGACCTGTTGCGCGATGGCTGGACCGTCGTGCTCGAAAACGCCGACCGAACCTGCGCATCCGTGGCAGAGGTCTCGCGGATGCTCCGGCAGGCTTTCGCTGCAGACTGCTTCGTCCACACCTTCCTCACCCCCGGCGGCAGCCGGGCGTTCGCCCCGCACTATGACGTGCAAAACGCGTTTGTGCTGCAGTGCGGCGGCGCAAAGCACTGGCGCGTCCACGGGCCCCACATCCAGAAGCCTCTGCGCGATGAAGGATGCCACTACACCGGTATTGAGCCCGGAGAGCTAATCCTCGACGTTCGCTTGGAAGCGGGCGACCTGCTCTACGTGCCTCGTGGATTCGTACACTCCGTGGCGGGCGTCCCCGATGTGCCGTCGCTGCATGTCACCTTTGGCGTGGTTCCCACCACTTGGCATGATGTCGTGCAGTCCGTCGTGCGCGAGCTGCGGCAAGCGTCTGGTGGTGCGGGGGATCAAGCAATCCGCCTCGATACCCGTGCTCCCGTGAAGCTGTCCGAGACCCAGGAGGACTGGATTGACGAACAAGTCGAAAACACCCTGCTCGATATCGATCTGAAAGGTATTTTCGACCAGCTCGTGCGCCGTCGCGCCGGTCCTGCGTCCGTCGGCCCCACGCTCTCCTCGGCCCTCGACTCGGGGACTTCCGCATGACCACACCACGCATGCCAGCGCTGCACCAGCTGCTTTCCCCGTTTCCGGTCGACGCCTTCACCCGTCAGTACGACAACCAAGCGCCCGTACTGCTGCGGCCCGTCGTCTCCACGCCGCTCGATCTCGCGTCCCTCGACATGTTCGTGGCTGAAGCGGGCCTCCGTTGGCCCACTGTCCACCTCGAAGCCGACAACGAGCCGATCCATCCGGCCTCCTACACACGCAGCGTGCAGTGGGGTCCCGGCCAGGAAAACCACCTGATCGACGTCGAAGCGCTCCGAACCGGTCTTCAGAACGGCGCGCGCGTGGTCTTTCCAGACATCCAGCGCCAGCACGGGCCAACCGCCCACTTCACCCGTGCATACGAGTCCTCGCTGCACATGCGTGGCTCTGCGACCGCCGTGCTCTCGCCGGCTGAGGCCGACCCGCGCCTGATCCCCGCAGCCGCGATGCATCGACACCTCCTGCAGTGTCACGGGACCCGCCGGTGTGTGGTCACCGCCCCCGACCACAGCACCGAAACCTTCGATGTTGTGGTGGGCTGCGCACTCTACGTGCCGCCCGGTCACAACGTCACCACCCAGCCCGCCAATGGCCCATCGCTGGCAATCGATCTGTCACTGCGACCGGTTCGCATCCGCGATCTCGCCGCCGCGGAGCTCTCCGCGATTCCCCGCGATCAACTCCGCGAACCCGCTCCGGCCGGCCTGGGGCAAGATCCCGAGGCGCTACAACGCATCTGGGCCGAGCTTGTGGAGCGGTTGCTCGACGGGGTCGATCACGAAGAGGTGCTCGAGTCCCTGGTCGATGGATTCGTACAGAGTCGGCTCCCGATGCTCCGCGGCCAGCTCCGGGCGCCACAGCATCCCGTCGGGGCCCAGACCCGCATCCGCCGACGACCCACAGTGATGTACCGGATCACCGACAACGGCTCCGCGATTGAGCTTCGCTTCCATGGCAAGGCCGTGACCTTCCCTCGTGGCGCCGACGCAGTGGTGCAGTTCATCGTGGAGTCCAGCGACTGGTCGCCCGCAGATCTCACTGGCGTCCCCCCGCAACACCAGGTGGCGATCGCCCAGCGTCTCGTCTCCGAGGGCTTCTGCGAGGTCGTCCACCCGTAGCCGACGATGGACGGCACCCTGATTGCCGGTCAACTCCAAGCCCCAAACATCGGGCCGCGTCGTTTACCCTACAGACCAACCCCGCAAAACGTTGTGTGGTCGCTCCGGCGCGTCCTGCACCCACCCATCGCTGTCGACTGGGCAATTTTGTCATGGCCGAGACCGCTCGCTCCTCCCGACGTCCCGCAATCGGGCTCAGTGCATTCCTCGTATTGGCTGCGCTGGGCACCTTCCTGCTGCGCACAGCGACTGGACGACACTGGATCGGGGATGTGCTCGTCTCGATCGCCGAGGTCTGGCTGGTCCCCGATGTGAGACTGGGTGGCTTCACCCTCGAAAGCCCCACCACCGCGCGCTTGGACAGCCTGGAGTTGGTGGGCTCCGATGGTCAGCCAATCGTCGAAGTCGACCACATCACGGTCACTCTTGCAGATATTCCTACCGAGGGAGAACCGCTCCGCATTGCCCGTCTCGTGCTCCACCATCCCACCGTTTACCTGCGGTCAGACCCAAACCAACTCGGTGTCGTCCCTCTCGGATTCTCCCCGTTCCTCGAGCCAGACCCCCTCGCCGATCCATCCTCGGTCGATCCCCGCTTCCGTCCCAGTCGGGTGCTCGATCTGCGCCATCTGGAGATCGTCGATGGAACGGTGATCATCGAAGACGCCAACGCTCCTTTGCTCGAAGTCGATGGCATCGGCCTCACCCTGGCCGCCGATCCAGCCGCGACGCCTGCCGGAACCCCCGGTCACCATGCGCAGATCACATTCGGCCATCCGCCGGGCGTCATGGTCGACATCGACGCCATGATCGATCTCGATACCAAGGTGTGCTGGATTGAGCAGGGCAACCTTGCCGTCGAGCTGTCGGATCCGGCCCTGGTGGAAAAACTCTCGCCCAAGCTGCAGACAATCATCCGCGATCACCAACTCCAAGGGCACATCGAAGGCAGCTTGACCGGACGCTTCGATCTGCGAAGTCCCATCGCTTCGCAAGCGCACTTCGACCTGTCGCTCCATGGGCTACACGGTGCCGCCGGTGACTGGCGACTCCCCATCGAGCACGGCCATGTGGAGCTGCAGCTCGCCAATGGTCTCGCACAAATTTCCGAGGCGACCGCAACGCTACTGGATGGCACGCTCCGCCTGGAGCAAGCTGATGTGGCCCTCGCAGAGTCCGACCTGGCACTGGCAGGAAACCTCGTGATGCAAGACCTGCACTTGCATCAGCTCTTGCGCCAAGGGGCAGACAACCCCGACCGGCAGTCCGTGGCCAATGGTTCTGGCCGACTGTTCCTGTCGTCCAAGGAAATGTCGTTTGGCCTCGTGCTCGATGGGTTCTCCGTTGGATCGCCGGGGGCTACCCCCACGGTGGCATTCCAGTCCGCCGAAATTCGGGATCTCCGACCGCACGCCACGGGCATTCCCCTCACCATCGCGGGCGTCTCCGTTGACGGACTGGAGCTCGATCTCCAGCTCACCGGGCACGGGCTGCGAGGACTGCCGCTGCCCCCATCGACCGGTCCGACTGGCGACGATGATCCGCAGTCCACCCCCGGCATCGGTCCACATTGGAGCGAGCGGTTCCGGATCGAGACGCTCCAGCTCTCCAACAGCGCCGTCCAGGTTGCCCCCGTTGGCGCTGCACCATGGCGCCTGCCAGGCATCTCCGGCACCCTCCACTCTCTCGGTGGCAGCGACGAAAACCGCTTGGAGGCTCGACTGAACAGCGGCGACGCAGCGGTGCAGGCCAGCGGTACGCTCGACCTTCACCCCCCTGCCCTGCACTTCGCCTCGTGGTCGCTCCAAGTCGATCTGGGCTCGCCCTCGGCCCGGAGCGTGCTTCCGCCCGGTCTGCGCGAGACCATCGTGGCCCTGGTCCCAGCGGGCACAATCGAAGGTTCCGGCCAGGCCCACTTCCCCCTGGGGAGCGGCGATCCGGCCGTGGAGCTCCAGCTCGCGCTCCGCGATGGGGCGGTTGCGATCCCTGGATTCCAGATGCCGGTTGCCAGCGGGAGCGCCCAGCTATCGGTCCAAAACGGCTCCACAAGGGTCGCCAACGCAGCCCTGGCAGGCGCCGGCGGAACTCTGTCGCTGCCGGCGGTGGTGCTTGACGAAAACAGTAAGCTCACACTCACCGCGCAAGCCGATCGAGTCCGGCTCGACCGGCTCCGTACCGATGCCGGCGCACCGCTTGGAATGGGCCTACTGTCGGCCGAAGCCAGTGCGGCAATACAGTTTGCAGAGCGTGCGGGCCGGACGGTCATTGGCGGCCTGTCACTCGTCGATGCTCATGTCGAGGTCGACGGCGACCCGCTGGGGAACCTGCGCTGGAGCGACGTCGACCTGTCCATGACCCCCGATGGCAAACAGCTCGTTGTCCTGGGAAGTGCCACCGCCGGCGATGGTGCTGTTGCGACGGTCCGTGGCACCACGCCTGTGGGGGGCGACCGCGTCGTCCTCGAACAGTTCGAGATGGCACTGGACCTGTCCGATCCAACCGCACGCGAGGCCCTTCCCCCCTCCATGCAGGTGGCCTTGGCCGACATCCATGCTGGACGGATCGCCATCGAGGGCAACGGCAGCCTCTCGCTCGTAGACCCCATGCTGCAGTCCACCGCCGAGATGACGCTCCGTCTCGACGATGGTGCTTGGCACTATGCCGGATACCGCTTCGCCGGCCTGAGTGGCAACGCACCGGTTTCGCTCGCGCAGGCCACGCTCCACAGTCAGGGCGCTGCCTTGTCGGGCTTGGGGGGACGCTTTGGCGCCGACGAGCTCCGCTGGTCCATTCGGGACAACCAGGGCACCCTTCGCTGGACGCTCACCGGACTCGACCTGAAGGCTTTGCATGCGGTCGAAGGCGAACCGAACTCTCTGGAGGGACAGGTACATGGCGCAGGCCGGCTCAACCTGAAGGTCACGGCTGCCGATGGTCTGGTGATTCCAGACGGCAGCGGCCACCTCAACGTGCGCGACGGCCGTCTCCTCTCGGTGCCCGCGCTCGCTGTGCTCACACGTACGGAGGACAAGTGGGGCGACGATGCCATGAAGGTCGACTTCCGCCTCGACGCGAGAGCCGCCACGCTCGACCCACTGGTGATCGACCTCGGTCCCGTTCGGTACAAAGGAGCCGGCGAAGTGCGCTGGACGGGAGGACTCAACGTACATCTCGAGGCCAGCCCACGTCCGGGAGAGCGAGCGACGATCGCCGATCTTGCCGCCAGACTCGTGGCCTGGGACATCCGAGGCACCCTCGAGGAACCCCATGCACAAGCGCTTCCCATGGGTCTGGACACCCGAACATTCGAACAGAGAGACAACGCTCCGGGAGTGAATTTCGACGAGAACGCGCTGCCCGAAGACTCCGTGCTGCGCCAAGACACCCAGACCCTCGATGAGCTACCCGAAGCCGGCGCCGATGTGGCACCCCCGCCCCCCGACCGCACAGAATTCGGCAATATGGATGAACTCGACGAGCTGGATGATTTCTGACGACCCCACAAATCTCGTTGTCTTCGGACCATCGGTCTTGCCTGGCCCACCTGCCGGCGCTATCTCCTCCTTATGACTCATCACCCGACCCATCCTGCCGCCACCCATACACACTGCTGTGCTTGTATGTGTTGTTGTGCGGGCGGGGGTGCCTGAGTCGATATTCCCTACGATGTCGACCGAAGCCGCCCCCACCATCGGGCGGCTTCTGGCGTTTCAGGGGTTCGTCTGACGGATTGGGGGCATGGAGAAGCAAAGCCATGCCAAGTCTGCCCCCCGTACACATCCTCTTCGAAAACCCTGACTGGTTGCCACCGCTGCTCGACGCTCTCGAACGGGAGGGCTTTGATGACGTGCGACTGGTAGAGCTCAACGAAGGGCTGGTCGACCCCAACGCAGTTCCCCCCGACGGAATCTGGATCAACCGCATCAGCCCCTCGTCCCACACCCGTGGGCACGATGGCACGGTCCAGCTGGGTCGCGAGGTGCTGTTCTGGCTCGAAGCCCATGGCCGCCGAGTCCTCAACGGCCTGGCTGCCTTCGAGCTGGAAATGAGCAAGTTCCGACAAGACATCCTGCTGCGACGCTGGGGCATTCAGACCCCCAAGACCGTTCTGGCCATTGGTCGCACGCACATCCTCGCCGCTGCCGAACAGTTTGATGGTCCGTTCATCACCAAGCACAACCAAGGCGGCAAAGGCCTCGGGATTCGTCGCTTCGACAGCATCGATGCTCTTGCGGCCTACCTCGACAGCGAAGACTTCGATGAAGGCCCCGATCGAAAGGTGATCCTCCAGCAGTACATCGACGCGCCCGAGCCCTTCATCACCCGCGTGGAAATCGTGGGCGGGCAGTTCGTCTATGCCATGCGATCCGACACCAGCAGCGGGTTCGAGCTCTGCCCGTCCGATGCCTGCCAGCTGCCCACCGGTGACGCGGGCGTGTGCCCAGCCGATGGCGCTGGCAGCAAGTTTGCGCCGTCTCCTTTGGAGGGCGACGATCCACTCGTGCTGCGCTTCATCGCCATGTGCCAGGGCGAGGGCATCGACCTGGCCGGGATCGAGTTCATCGAAGACCGAAGTGGACAACGGTACACCTACGACATCAACGGCACCACCAACTACAGCGGCGTTTTCGGACGGCAGATCGGCGTAGATGGGATGTCGGTACTCGCACGCCACATCCGTACTGTGGTGGTTCCCGCACTCGGCCCCCTGCGTCGAGTGGCCTGAACCGAAGCTGGCGCACCAGCCAAGCTGTCCTCGCTGGCGCGCCGCACATGGAGGCAAGGAACCCGGAGTCTCCAGCCTCCCGTTCGTTCCGACAAGCACACCATCGGGCTACCCACACGGGGACAGGGCATCTCCGTGCATCGCCCGCTCGCGTTCGACTCATGCTCCTCCGGAGGCTGCGTGGCCCAGTTCCACCTCCACACCCCCTATGAACCGGCCGGTGACCAACCCGCTGCCATCCGCCAGCTCACCGACGGGGTGCAGTCCGGGGCCAAGAACCAGGTGTTGCTTGGGGCGACCGGCACTGGAAAGACCTTCACGGTCGCCAATGTGATCGCAAATACTGGACGTCCCACCCTTGTGTTGTCGCACAACAAGACGCTCGCGGCCCAGCTGTTTGGCGAGCTCAAGAAGTTCTTCCCCGAAAACAGCGTCCAATACTTCGTGTCCTACTACGACTACTACCAGCCCGAGGCCTACGTCGCGTCGTCTGACACCTACATCCAGAAAGACTCGCTGATCAACGAGCGCATCGACAAGCTCCGCCACGCCGCCACGCGCGCCCTGCTCGAACGAAACGACGTCATCATCGTCTCCTCGGTGAGCTGCATCTACGGCTTGGGCTCTCGTGAGGCCTACGATGGCATGCTGGTGCAGCTCCAGGTGGGCGACGAAATCCCACGCCGCCAGCTGCTGCGCCTGCTCGTCGACATTCTCTATGAGCGCAACGAGGCCGACTTCCATCGCGGCACCTTTCGTGCCCGCGGCGACGTCGTGGAGATCTTCCCCGCACACGAAGATGCCGTTGCCGTTCGGGTGGAGATGTTTGGCGATGAAATCGAACGCATCAGCACGTTCGATGCCCTCCGCGGCACCCGCCTCGACGACCTGGAAAAGGTCGCCATCTACCCCGCGAGCCACTACGTCACGCCCCAAGAGCAGCTTCAGCGGGCAGCCGACAGCATTCGCACCGAGCTGGGGCATCGGCTCGTGGAGTTGCGGGAGCGCGACTGGCTGCTCGAAGCCCAGCGCCTCGAAGAACGCACGATGTTCGACCTCGAAATGATCGAGGAAACCGGCCGCTGCAACGGAATCGAGAACTACTCACGCCACCTCTCGGGGCGCACCCAAGGCGAGCCGCCCCCCACCTTGATCGAGTACTTCCCCGAAGACTGGCTCCTGGTGGTGGACGAGTCTCACGTGACCATTCCCCAGGTTCGCGGGATGTTTCGCGGCGACCGGGCCCGAAAGGAAGTGCTCGTTCGCCATGGCTTTCGTCTGCCCAGCGCTCTCGACAATCGGCCCCTGCAATTCGGTGAGTTCCAGGAACATGTAGGGCAGGTCATTTACGTGAGTGCAACGCCCAGCAAGTGGGAGCTCGAGCAGACCCAGGGCGAAGTGGTGGAGCAGATCATCCGCCCCACCGGACTGCTCGATCCGAACATCGAGGTCCGCCCGGCGACCGACCAAGTCGACGACCTGCTGGGCGAGATTCGCAAGACTGTAAAGGATGGCAACCGGGTGCTGGTGACCGTGCTCACCAAGCGGATGGCACAAGAGCTCACCGACTACTACCGGGAGCTCGGCGTAAAGGTGCGCTACCTACACAGCGACATCGACACCCTCGAGCGGGTCGAAATCGTTCGCGACCTTCGCTTGGGGGAATTCGACGTGCTCGTGGGCATCAACCTGCTGCGAGAAGGGCTCGACATTCCTGAAGTGGCTCTGGTGGCGGTGCTCGATGCCGACCGAGAGGGATTTCTCCGCAATCCCACCTCTCTGGTGCAGACCATCGGGCGGGCAGCCCGCAACGCCGATGGCCACGTGCTCCTTTATGGCGACAAGATCACCGACTCCATGGCGGCCGCGATCGACGAGACGGCCCGGCGTCGGGAAAAGCAGTCTGCCTACAATGCAGAACATGGCATCACGCCCGAGACCATCCGGAAGGCCGTGGAGAGTCCCCTTGCAGCACTGCTTGACGGAGAACGGGTACTCGCCAAGACCGATGCGCCCCCAGTGCCCGTGCTGCCGGGCGATGAGAAGGTCGACCCGAAGACCGTGGGCAACGCCTTGAAAAAGCTGCGTCGCCAGATGAAGGAACACGCCCGGCGACTCGAATTCGAGCGGGCCGCCGAGACGCGAGACCGGATCCGCACGCTCGAAGCCTGGGCCGTCGACAACGGGGTGGTGGTATAGACGTGGCTTCAACACGCGCCCACCGGTCGCTGCCTGAGGTCTCACCATGCCGATCCGCGTTTGTTTTGTCTGTCTCGGAAACATCTGTCGCAGCCCCACCGCCGACGGCGTGATGGTGCGACTCGTGGCCGATTCCGGTCTGGCCGACCAGGTGGACGTCGACAGCGCAGGCACCAGCGCCTTCCACGTGGGCGAGCCTGCCGACCACCGCAGTGCCGCCGTGGCGCGGGGTCGTGGCTACGCCCTCACCAGTCGCTCGAGACCGTTCGTGTCGGCCGACTGGAACCGGTTCGAATACGTTCTGGCCATGGACCGATCCAACCTGCGTAACCTTCGGCGTCTGCCCGGCGCCCATGGGTTCACAGGCACTCTTGCTCTGTTTCGCGACTTCGACCCGGAGTCGCCGGCCGAGTCTGACACGCCCGACCCCTACTACGGCGGGGCCGACGGATTCGACGAGGTTCTCGACATCTGCGAGCGTGGCTGTCGTGGACTGCTCGAGCAGATCCGCTCCGAGCACGGGCTGTAGCATCGATGTCTGACGCTCACCGAGCGGTCCTGTCCGAGCTTCTCCAGGCGCCCCTGCACAAGCTGCAGCCGCTTGGCGGTGGCGACATCTGCCAGGCCTGGAGCGTTCATGACCACCACGGCCAGACCTGGTTCGCGAAGCACCACCCCCGCGAGCCCTGCGGCATGTTCACCCTGGAAGCCGAGGGACTGGAGGTGCTCCGCCGCACCGCACCGAAGGGCCTCCACATTCCCGCTGTCCAGCACGCGACTCCACCGGGTGCCCCTAGCGCCTGGCTGGTGCTGGAGTGGGTGGCGCCCGCCCGCAGCACCGCAGCGTCGGATGCGTCATTGGGCCACGGTCTCGCAATGATGCACCGGGCCCCCCCGCCCACAGTGCCGTCGGAAAACTGGCTGGGACCGCTGAAGCAGCACAATCATCCACCACCGAGCGCCTCAGACTGGCCTGCGTTCTGGTGGACCCAGCGCCTTGAGCCTCGCTTGCGCGCCATCGCTGCCACCCGCCCCCTACCAGTCGCGCTCCATCGGCGACTGAAGGCCCTCCCAGAGAGGCTGCCCATGCTGCTGTCGACCGATGAGCCCATGAGCCTGCTCCATGGCGACCTATGGTCTGGCAACCGCCTTACCACCGGCCACGGCAGGCCTTGCTTGAACGACCCGGCCGTGTGCATCGGGCATCGCGAAGTGGACCTCGCAATGATGCACCTCTTCGGTGGGTTTGATGAGACCTGCTGGCGGGCCTACCACAACGTCTGGCCCCTCAAGCCCGGCTTTGAGCGCCGGCGGGCGGCCTACCAGATGTACTACCTGCTCGTGCATGTAGAGCTGTTCGGGGCTGGCTACTGGTCGAACGTGTCGAGCGCCCTCGACCAGCTCGGCTTGTAGCCACTCGCCGCTCAGATCACGCCGTCGAGCCGAGCCCACGCCACGATTCCACTGAGCGTGATCTCAATCGCACGTCTGTCGGCCAGCGCGCAAAGGTCTGGGTCAAGATCCATATCGCTTTCGTCGTCGCCGTAGACACCCAGCACACAGGCCGCCTGGACCGGAACGGTCTCGTTGCCGGCCGACAGCGATGCCGAGTGGCCCGCCGAGCGCACACTGGCCTGGATGAAGAGCATGGCCGCTTCCATGTCGGAAGCCACGGCTCCACACCGGGCCAAGGTCTCGCCGTATGCGCGGTTCTGCTCTCCCAGCGGACCATGACCAAACTCCCGGGCATACAGGCTGGCCTTGGTATGCCCGACCCCGAGAAACGTGTGCGATGCATGTTGGGTTTGCCGGGCACCTTCGACCATCGCTGCCACCGCTGAAGGGTGAGACACCGCCGGATACTCCGTGGGGGCGATGTGCCGAGTCGCCAGCTCGTCGCGTACAGCGCCGGTCACGATGACCGCGTCGCCTGCCCGAATGTTGGGGTCCATGGAACCACTTGAGCCCACGCGCACCACCCGGCGCGCACCCGCTTCCAGCAGCTCGTGGAGAATCACCTCGGTGCTGGCAGTCCCCATCCCAGAGGAGGTCACCAACACGTCCACCACACCATGCTCGTGCCGAAACCCGCCCAAATAGGCGGTGTGCCCTCTTGGATTGTCAATGACCACGACGTCTTCCAGATACTCTGCAATCTTCGCAGAGCGACCTCGCGTGCCAGGGAGGAGGACGTAGCGTCCCAACCGACCATTGCCGGACAGGTGGGACGCACCCAGGAGAATGTGGTGCTGTAGTTCCATATGGCGCCGTATCACGGCTCGGATCGGTGGGCTGGCCCAAACGAGAGGTCCCTCTGCACCACACGTTCTCGCCACCATCCGATGCGCGCCATACACCCCACCCATGACGCCTCTCGACCCACCTCCCGAGCCAATGCATCGCCGACTGTGGCGGGCCACCAAAGACTGGGGGGTCACGCTGGTGCTGGCTGCAGCGGTCTTTCATGGCGCCGGGCAGCTTCGTGCACCTGAGCTGCCTGAGCAGGCTCCCGACTTCGAGCTTCCGGTGCTGGATGGAGAGCCCGTCCAGCTCGCCGACTTGCGGGGCGCATCTGTGGTCTTGAACTTCTGGGCGCCCTGGTGCGGCCCCTGTCGGGCCGAGGTGCCCCAGTTCAATCGCTTTGCCCGCACCCATCCGGAGGTCACTGTACTCGGCGTGGCTACCGACGGCTCCGAGTCCTCTCTGCGCACTGCACGCAAGCGACTCGACATCGAGTATCCCGTGGTGCTGGCCGACCAGTCCACCGTCTCGGCCTACGGCGTAACCACGCTGCCCACCACCGTCATCGTCGATACAGAAGGCCGGGTCGTCAACGCACACACCGGCATGCTCACGCTGCCACAGCTCGCACTGATGGTGCCCTGAGCGGGCCTCTTGTCGAAACACCCTCCGAAGTCTTGCACACATGGGGTTCCGGCTTGCATCGGGATACGTCGCCGCAGCACACCCGGAGCATGATGCCCCCGAACAACACCAAATTGATGGGAACCCTCGCCGCCGCTTGGGGCGTGCTCGGTGTGTTGGTCCTGTTGGGCTCGGCCATCTTTCGCTTGTCACCCATCGCGTGGTCTGCCCTCAGTGGCCCCCTACAGCCCGTGCAGTACGCCTTCGTGGTCGGCTGGGTATTGTTCATGGCCTATGGCGAGGGATACCGCGGCTTTCAGCGAGCCTTTTCGCCGCGGGTTGTCGCCCGTGCCGCCTGGCTGCGCCACCACCCCACCCCGATGCGCCTGCTCCTTGCACCGGCATTCTGTATGGGCTTCTTTCACGCCACCCGGAAGCGCCTGCTGGTTTCCTGGATCATTACCGTGGGTGTCGTGGTGCTAATCGTGGGCGTGAAGTTCATCCCCGACCCCTGGCGGGGCCTCGTGGATGCAGGCGTGGTGGTGGGCCTGTCATGGGGTCTGCTCGCCATCGTGGCCTGGGGTCTGGGCCACCTCGTCGGACGTCCTCTCCCCACCGCTCCCGATGTACCGGTCGCCACCTGACGGCGACGCTCATGCTCGACGGCGCATCGCGAGCAGTCCGAGTGCCAGTGCAAGGCCGCCCGTGGCGGAACCAGCCACAGCACATCCCGACCCTTTCTCGGCTGCTGCCCCACCTGGAGCGTTCGGCCCTGCGTCCGAGTCTCCATCGGTCTCGCTCCGATCCAGGGGATCTTCTTCCGCCGTGCCGTCTGGCGCCGCGCCCGAGTCTTCGTCTGTGGGCAGGTCGGCATAGAGCACCTGCCGACCATCTTCATCTCGCACCTGCAGCGACCATTCGGTCGGAAGGTCGTGGTTGAGGTCGTCGCCTACAGAAATCGACTCGGCTGCGAGCAGGGCTGCCGATGCAGACCCGAGCCCCGTCACCGAGAGGCTTCCAGCGAGACGGACCGAACCAGTGAACGCCACCGAGGGCGCGTCGGCTGTGCCGGCTGGGAGCTCGAGCGAGCCGCCCGTCACTTCGAGACGGGTTCCCGAGACCTCCGGGGCCAGGCCGAGGCTGCCCGACGACATCCAGATGGGCTCCGAGGTCACTCCCGACAACAGAAGTGTTCCACCAGAGACCGATATTGGGGCCGCGGAATCTGAAACCGAGAGCCAACCACCTGCGACTTCTACCGCACCGGCTGCGCCCGGCTCCAGCCCGATGGTCTCCACAGCCAGGTCGCTGCCATCGAGCGTCCACAAGCGCCCACATCCCCCAACGGAACCATGCAATGCGCCCACAGTCAGGCGTTCGATCGGTTCCATCTCCTCGTCCACGCCCACCAACTCTTCCATCGCCGACTTGACGTGCGTCAGCGGCGGGGACGGCGGCGGCTTGGGCGGTGGGGCAGCGGGCGGGGCGGGCTTGGTGAGCGGCGAGAGGGGCTGCGCGCCCG
>CAJWOS010000151.1 GCA_913044235.1 uncultured Pseudomonadota bacterium | reverse complement strand
GTATCCGGGGCGTCTACGGAACCGGGACCGTCCCCGAGCCTGTCCACCGGATCCAAGCGCTCGTGGACAGTCAGGACTACGCTCGCATTCGGACCGAGTTCAGCGTACTGATGGACGAGCTCACCAGCCACCACCGACAGGCGGGCACCCATCTGCAGCCCAGGGTCGCACACAACTTGCGGATCATCGACACCCTGGTGCGCAATCTCTGAAAGGCTTCCCGCCCTCGCTTGCCGTCCCCCCGCTTCCACCTTGAAAGCGGGGGGTCTTGGTTTTTTGCCCAGTCGTGCCCATCTGCCCTTCCAAGGAGCATCACGGTGGTGACGGTTGTGCGGTTCTGACAGCCCCTTGACCTTCGCACCGCCCTACCATCAGACCCACTGCGAGAGCATGTTCTGCACCGCCTCCCGATCGGCCGGGGCCAGCTCGCGAAAGCGCACGCCCATTCCGGGAGCGAGTGGTGAGTCCGCAGTGCGTGCCTGCGACCACCGCACCTCGGCGATGGTGTCGATGGGTGCCGGGCGACTCGGTATCGTAAAGCGCAGCCGGAAGCGCGTTCCCACCCCCAGCGGTTCCTCGGTCTCGATGAACATCCCCCCAATCGACAGGTTGGCCGTGTAGTCAGTCAGGAAGTCTTCGAGGTCCGAGTACTCCACCGTGATCCGAATGGGCAACCGACGTTGGATGCGCCGTTCGCTCGAATCAGTGGCCCGTGCTGCGCTCATGGTGGCTCCTTGCTTGCCTACACTTCGGGCCACAGCACCACGACTTGAGCCAAGGCGCATCCGGTTGTTGCGAGATCCCTCCTGCGCTCGGTAGACTGCCGTGCCTCCCAGTCCGAGGGACTCATGTCTGTTCGTGTTTATCGTGCGGTTGCCGCCTTCACCCTCGTGGCAACCCTCGCCGGTTGCAACCGGTATGCCCTGTTCAACAAGGCCGGGTACGAGCAAGCGGCGTTTTCCAATGATGCCGACATTCTCTTCGTGGTCGACAACAGCTCGTCGATGTCACAGGAAGCCGGTGCCCTGGGCACCAGCATGGATGCCTTCATCGAGCGGCTCACGAGCACCGATGGGGCCGTGGCGGTCACCGAGACCCTCACCGACGCTGTGGACAACTACATCACGTATACCCAGGAGCGCGGAAAGTTCCTCGACTACCGGATCGGGATCACCACGACCACCCCCGACGACCGTGCAAGCAACGGCATGGACCCCGGTGAAGGGGGCCGTCTTGTGGGCCCGCCCATCTTGAAGGATGACCCCGATGTGGCCGGAGCCTTCCGCGAGACCATGCTCTGCGACACCACCTACTGGCCGGGCGATACTCCCCGCACCAACCAGGGGGAGATCACTGACTGCTCGACGGCACCGGAAGAAGGCATCACGCAGGAATACCTCGACTGCGTATGCGGCTTCGGCGTCTGGGAAGAGACCACCGAAGGCACCGGCACCGAGGAGCACCTCGAGTCTGCGCTGATGGCGCTGTGCCGGTCTGTCGAGAACCCACCGGATGCCTGCTACGACGACACTTGGCGGTCGGTATTCCCCGAGGTGGATCCTGCCAATGAGCCGGGCGAGAACTACAACGAGGGCTTCATTCGCGATGGCAGCACCGTGGTCTTGGTCATCGTGACCGATGAGGGAGACTCGTCTCGCCGGATGCCGCAGACCGGCGCCGAGATCGAGCTTGCCACTCCGTACCTCAACGCCTTTGCCGAGTTCGACAACAACATCAAGGTGGTGGGCATCGGCCCGCTGTACAACCCCGAAGCAGACACCCAGCCGCGCTGCATCGACGGCCCCGGCTTCGGCGGCTACCTCGTCGATCGGATCATCCACGCCACCGAAGAGACCGGCGGCTTCTACCGCTACATTGTGGAAGAAGACGCTGGCGCAGGCTGTGCAAACTCCGACTTCTCCGAGCACCTCACGGAGCTCGGCGCACTGCTCGAAGACCTCGACACGGCCTTCCAGCTGCAGAGCGTTCCGGATGTGTCCACCATTCAGGTCTGGCTCAACGGAGAAGAGGTGCCGAAGGCGCCCCCGATCCTGAACGAAGCCTCCGGCGAGACCACGTACACCGAAGGCTGGAGCTACGACTCCGGCAAGAACGCTGTGGTGTTTTGGGGCAAGTGGATCCCCGACTACAACGCCGATGTGGAGATCTTCTACCGGCCGCTCTCCGACAAGCCCCGCGACCTACCCTTCTGAATCACTCCGAATCGACCGGGTCGCCCACCAGGCTTCCCTCACCCCCAACGGATTCCGCCGCATGCGTTCCCTCGCTCATCCCGCGCTCGTCGCTGTCGCCCTCTCGGGCATCGTGTCCTCGATGTGGTCGTCTACGGCCGCGGCACAAGCCAACCCGATCGACATCGGCGTCATCAAAGATTCCGACCGGTCCGTGGTCCAGAAGCTGCTGTACAGCAAGGAAGGACGCGTCGAGCTCGGCGGCCACCTCGGCTGGATGCCTTTCGACACCTTCACCACCACGCCCATCGTCGCTCTCACCGGGGGCTACCACTTCAACGAGGAGTGGGGGGCGGAAGTCGTCTTCGACTATGGCTTCGCACTGGAAAATCACTCCTACCGACTGCTCACCAGTGAAGCCTACGGCATCTCCCCCGACGCCTACGGTCACATCCTGGGCGTGGGTGCACATGCACTGTGGTCGCCCATCTACGCCAAGTTTTCCTGGCGTGGAAAGAAAGTCATTCACCACGATGTCTACGCACTCGGCGGATTCGCGAGCGCTCTCGAGCAGGCCCTGATGCCCGATGCGGCCACCGCCTTCTCGCCGGGAATGAGCATCGGTGTGGGCATGCGCTTCTACCTGAACCAGGACTCCACCCTGCGCGTGCAGTTCAAAGACGATCTGCTCGTTCAGAACCGCGTCAAGACAGAAGACAGCCAGAGCCAATTTCTCAAGCAGAATGTGGCAGTGACGGTTGGCTACACCCGTCTGCTCAAGGGCAAGTGATGCGCATCACTCCTTCTTCTCGCCCGATGCCGCGTCGATGGTCTCCCGCGGTGCTCCGACCGCTCCTTGTGGGACTGGTGGCTGCCTTTGCGTTGTCGCAGACCGATGCGGACGCCGGACGACGGAGCAAGTTCAAGCAAAAAATGGCGGCCGAGGCAGACACAGAGGAGACCATCGAGCCCTACACCATGGAGGAGCGTGAGGCGGTCTTTGGCCCCATCGACGAAGCGTTCAAGTCCGGCCGGAAGGGTGAAGTGGCCGACCTGCTGGTCGAAGTCATCGAGCGGGAGGAGCTGCACGTCCAGCTCCGCGCTGAGGCCTACGCTCGCCTCGGAAAGGTCCTGCAGAGCTTTGATCTGCCCTACTCGTCGCTCGTGGCCTACCAAGGCGCACTCGCCACCGACGCCGCGCTCACGCAAGACTCCGCCAAGGTCGCCATCGCGCTCGCCGACACAGTCGGCGACACTGCAATCCTTGAGAAGGTCTTTGCCGACAACCTGGGCTTGCAGGTCTCGGCGGAGACGCGTTCGCGCATGGCGTACCTTGCCGCACGGGAAGCCCACGCACGCAAGATGTATCCCCTGGCCCTCGCGTCGCTCACGATGGTGGTGGAGACCGATCCGTTTTATCCCGAGGCCAAGGCCCTCGAAGGGGTCACGCAGTCGCTGCTGGGAAACCCCAACGGAGCGCTTGCGCCACTTCAAGTCGCATTGGGCACCGGTCAAGCGCTGAAGCGTCCCGAGCGCTTCATGAACACGGTCCGACTCAACTTGGCGCGCGCCTACTACGCAGCAAGCAACTGGCCTCGTGCCATTGAGTATTTTGCGCGCGTGGACCGCGAAAGCCGACAGTGGCCCGAAGCACAGTTCGAACGTTCATGGGCCCACTTCCGACTGCAAGACACCAACGGCGTGCTCTCCCTGCTCGAGACCCATGACTCGCCCTTCCTCACGGAACACTACTTTCCAGAAGCAAGCCTGCTGCGAGTCTACTCGCTCTTCTTGATGTGCAAGTTCCCCGAGGCCTCAAAGGAAATCGATCAGTTCAAGGCCAAGTACGAGCCCAAGATCGCCGTCCTCCGGGGCGTGGAAGGCCAGTCCCCTGCGGAGCTGTTCGCTGCCATGGCCGGTCACATCGAGAAGGGCAAGAGCGACCTGCCTCGGATGATCACCTGGAAGTTCGAAGACGAAGACCGCTTCAATGACAGCCTCGCGGCCGTGCGCAGTGCTGAGGACGAAAAGAAGCGACTGATGAACGTTGCTGCAAACCCATTTAGCGGCTGGGCTTCGGATGAAGTCGAAAAGCGCCGGGTCGCTTTGATCAACGCCGAGGGCAGGCGGATCCAGAGTCGGGCAAAGCGGATGGCAGACGAGCTGTCCCAGATGATGAACGACGTGGAAATCAGCAAGCTCGACATGATGGACTTCGAGCGGCGGCTGTTCCAAGCCGCAAGCGCGAAGGGGGAAATGCTCGACAAGCGTGACACCGTGTTGCGGAAGCAACGCGTCAAGGCCAACGAGCGCTACTGGCCTTGGGAAGGCGAGTACTGGGCCGACGAAGTGGGCTACTACCGCATCCAGTCGAAGCCCGACTGTCCGCAGGGAATGACACAAAACATCCCGCAGTAGGCGCTGTCCCTGCGTCCCCCTCGAGCAGAAGGCCTGCCCCGCTCAGACCGTTGATGCCGCTCATCCATCGGTCCTGCTGCGGGGCTCCTCGCTTCGCGCTCGCCTGCCGACCGGGACCGCTCGTCGCGGCTCACCGCCGGTCGGTTCCGGATGGTCCACGCCCGCAGCGTCGCTCTTGCCAAGCAGGCAGCGAGCTTCCGCGACGGGATTTTCCGAGCGCACAGCCCGTGGACCTCAACAGGGCACAGCGGTGTGGCGCGCTCCTGCCAGACGCGAGACACGCCAAGGCCGCTCGGTCACTCAAGGCAACGCGTACGCCGCGCCGATGAAGAACCCTCGGAACCCCTCCACCACGAGCAGTTCCAGATCGTCGTCCGAGACGGTTCCCGCCCGGGACGACGCCACGACCATTCCCTGAATCGCGATGTTCTGTGCCACTTCATAGCCCGCAGTGAGCTCGACTTGAAAGCCCGTGGGGACCGGCTTGAAGCTGCCCCCGGTCTCGAAGGAAGCGTAGTAAGGCCCTCGATCGAGGACCAACCCACCCGCCACACGCGCCGCAGGCAGCCCTTGTCGCGCTTCCTCGAACCCATCCGTTCCCACCACAAACGCCGAGACGGTCTGGTAGTGGAATCCAGCGGCGGCCTGCCAGGTGAGTCCGGGCCGAATCGACCGACGGTATCGGCCGCCGAGCAGCAGCTCAGAACCACCCAACTGGACCGGGTCGTCTTGGAAGGGCAGCTCGAGGGTTTGGTAGACGTAGCGGTAGCGCGCATCGGCGCCGAACGCATCGAACCACTTCTGCCCCCGCAGATCGAGCGACGGCGCGTTCATCCCCGGCGTCTCAAACACTGCCGAGCCGCCGATCCCCGACTCGATATCGACCGCAGTTGCCAGGTAGTTTCGGGGCATGGCACCCACATGTGCGGCCACCCGGGTCTCTGAGCGGCCCAGACCGTCAGCCGGCGGCGGTCCCAGCTGATCCAAGAATCCACCGCTCTGCGCAGGCTTCGCAGGCTTCGTAGACTTCGCAGGCGCAGTCTCCGGTGGGGCGGCTGCCGCGCTCTCGCTCGAGGATGCACGCTCACCAGTATCTGGAGCCGGCTGCTTGGCAGTCCTCATGCTCGCCATCCGAGCTTCCCGTTCCTGCACCTTCCGCTCGGCTTCGAGCCGGGCCACGTCGGCACCAGTCATGGGCGCCACCGCCGGCTGGGCCGCGGGAAATGCACGACCGGCCCGCGCAACTGCGACCGCTCCAATCCAGGTGTCTCGCTCGGCGAGTGTGCGTGTGTCTCCAGTGGTGGCCAGCTCTGCCCCCGTGTAGCCAGCCCCCTCGAGAAACACTGGAGCCGCAGTGCGAACGCCACTGCCCTCGGCCGTAAGGGTGACGGGCCCCACTTGATTGCCAACCGTAAACAAGCCAGTCGCGAGACCATCAGCCCCGGTGGTGACCATTGGTGGAAGCGTTCCCGAGCCCGACGCTACGGCGAGCGAGAGGGGCACGTTGGGGACGGGTTGTCCCTGGTCGTCGACTGCCGCCACCACAAAGGGCACCATCGACACCGCATCCGCTTGCACGGTGCTCTCGGAGGTCCACATGAAGAGCTTTGTGACCGGCCTACCTGTGGGCGTGCTCTCCGGTCCGGCATGCACCACCATCTGCGACGCAGACCCATTCAGTCGGGCGGAAACGGTGTACGGGCCGTTGCCCGTGAGTCGTCCGCGAGGAGCACCACCGCTCACCCGAAGGGCACCAGGTTCCGCCCCGGTGACCGTGAAGGTGGCGTCTCGCTTGTTGCCTTCGAGCAACACCGGCTCGAGCGCACCGGTGCGGGCCCCAGCCTGCATCGCCGGCACCAGGTTCATCGTGCGCGCAATCGTACGACCATCCAGAGCCGCCGTGAACGTGACCTTCCCGGGTGCAGAGTCGGGCTGATAGGTGACCACGAAGCGCCCGGCCCGGCTGGCTGCCACCACCGCCGAGACCGAGCCTCGGTCGACCGTGACTTCCGGCGCCTTCCCCACCCATGGCGTGCCATCGGGATTCACCGCGACAACGGTCACCTTGACCGCTTGCGATGGATCCGCCACCGCTCCCACAGCTGGGGGAACGAACGTGAAGCGCGGCCCTTCTCCGAAGGCGAGCTCCACGGTGCTCTCGGTCACACTGCCATCGGCGCCGATGACTCGAAGTCGACCCGATGAAATCCTCGGGTCACGCTCGAGCTCGAAGCGAACCCGCCCATCAGGCCCGGCGGGCAGTGGGCCGAACTGGCGCTCTCCCACAGTCAGCAAGGCAGACGAGCCCGCAGCGGCCGGCATTTCCACCGACTTCTTCACCATCACGGGGTAGGCGGCAGTGCCCACCACCCGATCCGGTGCCGCCTTGTCGACCACCGCAAACACCGCCATCTGAGAGCCTTCGATGGACTTGGGTGGGCGCCATCGAGCGAGAAAGCTCCGGCCCCCATCCTCGGCTGTGACCGTATCGATCACCCCGATGCTGGAGTGCACTTCGAGGGACTGTGATCCCGCCGAGCGTGGGCCCACAGGGAGCGTGATGCGCACGGAAACGGCGTTGTCGACGCCATACCGAAACTGGGGCGGATCAAAGGCAATACCGATTTCGCCACGATCGGGCGGAACCACCGGAATGCGCACCACTCCCTTTCCCTTTCCATCGGGGGAGCTGATCTTGACCTTCAGCTCGAGCTCTCCTGTCTCTGTGACCAAGGGCGGGGTGATGCGAAACGAGACAAAGTCTCCACCATCCACAGCCGGCTCCCCAAGCAGGGGAGCTCCCTTCACCGATATCTTCGCAGATTCGCCGACCGCGGGAGACCAGATCTGGACCGTGGCAGTGTTCTGGCCATCCGCCACGACGGGCGGACCGCCCACCAATACGACCGGGTCGGCGGCAAGCGCCGGCATCCCGAACAGCCAAAGCGCGCAGCAAGCAGTCCGATGAGCGAGCCCTCGCCCACGGCCTGGAAAAATCCCGCCTTCTTCGTGGCTCTGCCCTCGTTGCATCCATCGTCTCCTTCGCCCATCGGGCGAACACTTGAGCCGGGAGTGTACAGGTAGCCCTGCTGCACAGCAACGCAGTTGGAAGGTCTACACGTCGAAGGCATGCAAAATATCGTTGCTCGAGTCAGTCCTCCTCGGTTTCTTCCTCGGCCTTCTTCTTTCGACGCCCCACTCGCATCCGTCCCCCATCCATCGCTCCGAAGAGATCGTTTAGGCCCATGGGCCCCGTGGGAATGGAACGGTCGATGGGCTTTTCGGGCGGCGGCTTGGGCTTCGCTTTGGCGGCCGGCTCCAGCGTGGGCGCCAAGCTGTCGGACTTGCGAACCACGGGCTCTGGCGGCAACACCTTCTTGATGACCGGTGACCGGACCTCGGTGGGACTCATCCGAAACCGTCCCGCGCGACGCTTCTTCGGCGTGGGCAGCTTGGGCCTCGGCAGGGGGACTCCGCCGCCTCCGCCGCCTCCGCCGCCTCCGCCGCCGCCAGTCGATGGAGTCGGCTTTCGGGTGCGAGGCTGCGGCCGGCTTGTGCTCCTCGGACCCGATGCGGCAGGCTTCGGCATGGGTCGGGGAGGTGGCGGCTTCTGGGGGCCCATGGTCCGACCGCCCGTCGACGGACGCGGCGTAGGCTTGCTCGCGCTCGCACCGTCCTTCTGCAGGTCGGGCCTCATCGGGAGCTTCCCCACCAGGCCGCGCTTTTCGGTTCGACCAAACTCACCAGAAGAGCCGGTGATCGCATACTTCCCCTGCGGACCGGACGCCGCAGGCGCTGGCTTCTTCGATGCGGGTGGCCGCGCTGCTGCGGGCGCGGGCTTGGGCTGCTCGGCGGCCGGCTTTGGCGTGGGCTTCGGGCGTCGGTATTTCGCAACGGGATCCACGGCATCCAAGCCTTTTTTCTTCTTGGGCGCTTTCGGCTTGAGATGGGGTGCCGGCTGGCGACGCTTTTCCCCGAATCGCAGCGAAACCGGCCCCAGTCCCAACGCAGACTTGCGGGCCTTTCCACCGGGCGGTGCCCAGGGGTCATCAAGCTGAAACCGCTTGTACAGCCGTTTGCTCACCGCCACGTTGGGCCGGTCCCACATCCGCCCCCCCACACGCTGCAACAACCGCTCTCCAAGCCGAGCCCGCCGGTGCAGCCGATCGGCACGAAGAAGGTCCTTGGCCTTATTGGCACCGCCCTCTTCATGGGGCTTCTCAGCGCCGCTTCCAGAAGATTCTTCCGCTGCCGATTCGGTCGCTGGAGCCGGGGATGGTTGGTCGTCACTGCCCATGCATAGAGGCTACCACGACCGCCGACGCGGACCGGCACAGACCAAGTGGCGGCGGTCCAGCTGGAAGAGCGTGCGGGCAAGCGCCTCGACCGCATCGCGCTCGACCGTTTCAGGCAACGACAAGGCCGTCGTCCAGAGAGCCGGATCCCTTCGATAGGTGGCTGCCGCGGCGATGTGCCGGGCGCGAGAAAGGCTCCGCTGCAGTCCGATGTGCACTCCGTCCGCGAGGCCCGACTGCACCCGTTCCCACTCGTCGGGTCGGATCCCCTGGTCGCCGACCCCACGACAGCATTCCCACATCGCGTCGACCAAAGACGCCACATTGGCCGGATCCGTCGCCGCCGACACGAGCATCGCACCCGCACCCAAGCCGCCCTCCCACGAGGCACCCACCGAATAGGCGAGGCCCAGCTCCTCACGCACCCGCTGGAACAGTCGTCCCCCGCCGCCCTGGGTTCCACACAGCACGGCTTCAAGGATGCGGGCTGCGCCCTCGTCGGCACCATGAATCCCGAGCCCCTGGCCTGGCAGTCCGAAGCATACATGTGCCTGGGCATCGCCCCGGGGTACCAGCCGCCGCCGCGACCGGCCTTGGGACCGCCCCAGTGCGCTTGGCGGCCGCAGCGGGTGTGCACGCCCCTCGGGAAGCGCCCGCGCGAGTGGCGCCAAGACTGCAAAGACTTCATCGGGAGAGACCGGCCCACTCACCGCAACCTTCAGGTTGCCCGTGTTCGTCACACGACGATGATAGCGCCGCACTGCATCCAGATCGATCCGCCCCAGCCCCCCCGCGTTGCCCTCGGTAGGGCGGGCCCAGGCATGGTGCGGGTAGAGGTCGGCGAAGACCCCATCGCGTGCCAGTGTGGCCGGATCATCTGCACTCAGGTCCAGCTCGATGCGGAGGTCGTCCAGCGCCCGGTCAAACTCCTCGGGATCGAAGCGTGGCGCGCAAAGGGTCTCGTGTAGGAGCCAACCCAGCCATGCCATCCCGTCTCCGGGCCACACCACATCCAGACCGATCGAGTTTCGAGCCGTCCAGGCATTGAGCGACCCACTCCGAGCTTCGACCAGCTCTGCGAGTGCTCGTGTGGGGAGCGCACCGGCCCCTCGGGTAAGCAACCGGCTCCACATCGAAGCCACCCCCGCCCGACGCTCCGGTTCGGCGATGTTTCCGCCCAGACCTATCACAGAGACCCCGACCAACTCCGCGCGAGGGCGGGACTCCACCGAGACCTGCAGGCCTCCGGGAAGCACCCGAGTCACGAGCGATGGCCCCCTCACCGCTCGGGGGATCGAGCGTGGACGCGTGCCCGCGCGCCATGCGGCCAACACCTGTGCTTCGGACAAGGCATCGTCTCCAGTCGCCACGCCGATGACGGCCCGAGCGCCATCCAGCCACTTTCGAGCGACCCGCCGCACATCCTCCGAAGAGACCCGCGCTACCGCGGCCATGTACCGCGCTTCGGCTTCCAGGTTCCCGAAGCGATGCCAGTACCAGCCCAGCCGATGGGCCCGACCGTCGACCGTCTCTCGTTCGGCGAGTGCGTCTGCCCGCACCAGACCGCGCGCCCGGACCAGTTCCTGTTGGCTCGGCCCCACCTGCTGGATCCGAACCACCTCTCGACCGAGCTCCCGCACCGAGGCACACTCCCTCCCCTCTCGAGGCATCGCCCCGACCGCGGCCATTCCCCCAGCCTGTTCAGTCTCGAGGGCCGCCCAGGCATGCACCGCGACCTCGTGCTCATCTCGAAGCGCTCGCACCAGCCGCGCTCCGCCTCCATCTCCCAGGCACACGGTGAGCACATCGAGCGCCGCCTGATCGGGATGGGCGGGTCCGGGAGTGGGAAACGCAATCTCCACGATGCGATCTTCGTGCCCCGCCTGCACCAGGACCACTCGCGGACCATTCGAGGCCGCGGGCTCCACCGGAGGCACCATCAGCGGATCCAGCGATGCGCGCTCTGTAAGCGCCGCATCCAGCTCCATCGCCACCGCACGCACTCGGTCCGGATCGACGGCACCGGCCACGACCAGCGCCATCTGCCGTGGATGGTACTGCCGCAGATAAAACGCTTTGAGATCTTCGATCGACAGGCGGCCGACCGACGCTTCGGAGCCGAGCACGGGGCGACCGCCCGGATGTTCCCGCCAGATGGCTTTCCGAATGGCGTCTGCCAGCAGGCTCCCAGGGTCGTCCTGCGCACCCCGAATTTCTTCGATGACTACCCCGCGCTCCGGCGCGAGGTCGGTCGGTAAAAGCCAGGGCAATCCGGCCAACGCACCGAGCGCGCGCGCAGCGACCTCAAAGCCCGATAACGGCGTGGTGACATGGAAACATGTCTGGTCAATCGAGGTCCAGGCATTCAGATCACCGCCCACGGCCTCAACCGAGTCGGTGAGTTGCAGACCAGCAAGGGTCCCCGCGCCTTTGAAGACCATGTGCTCCAGGAAGTGTGCAGCGCCGGACCCGGTCTCCGGATCCGAAGACGAACCGGCGGACACCCATACCTGAATCGCCACGACGGGGGCATTCCCCCACAGCTCCGTCACCAAGGAGAGCCCGGAGGGCAACACTTCAATGGTGGATGTACCCACCATCGGAAGCTGGATTTCTGCCGGTTCTGGCGAGCTGCGGGACCGCTTGAATGACATGCACATCCTGAGGGAAAAGGCGCCGTGGGGCCTTACGCGTTCGCGCGGTATCGACCAGCCGAATGGCAAAAGCGGACAAAGCAGACGCCAAAACCCAACAGGTACCGCGAAATCGGGACTACACTCCCCGTATCCAACCGGAGCCCCCATGGTCCCACGCGCACTTCGTCTGGTTTTCATCCTCGCCCTCGCCGCGGCCTGTCGTACGTCTGCCAAGACCGATGCGGCTGCCGCACTCGATACGGCAGCCCTCGATGCCGACGACCGAGACGGCGACGGGCTGGTTGGCGCCGATGACTGCGACGACTTCGACCCGGCTGTCAATGCAGCGGCCGAAGAAGTCTGCGACGGCATCGACAACGACTGCGACGGCGAGATCGATGAAGGGGTGCTGCAGACTTGGTACGACGACGCCGACAGTGACGGGTTCGGCGACCCCTCCGCGAGCACGGAAGCCTGCGAGCCCGGCCCCGGTCAGACCCCCAACGATACCGACTGCGACGACGCCAACGACGCGGTCTACCCAGGCGCGCCCGAAGCCTGCGACGGTATCGACAACAACTGTGACGGCATGGCCGATGAAGATGGCGAGGTCACCACCTACGCCGACACCGACGCCGACGGCTACGGCGACCCGGACACCGCCGAGCTCGAGTGCGGAGTGGGTACAGGTCGGGTCACCAACGCCGACGACTGCGACGACGACAATGGATCCGTCTTCCCCGGCGCGGAAGAAGTCTGCAACGAGCAAGACGATGACTGCGATGCCGAGATTGACGAAGGCCTTCTCCAGACCTGGTACCAAGACCAAGATGGCGACGCCTATGGCTCGGTGTCGTCGACCACCGAAGCCTGCATCGAACCGGCTGGCTACACCGGCAACCCTGGGGACTGTGACGACAACAACGCGCTTGTCTTTCCGGGTGCAGAAGAGATCTGCAATGACCTCGACGATGACTGCGACGGAGTCGTCGACGGCGCGTCCGCAACCGACGCACAGACCTGGTACGCCGATGCCGACATGGACGGCTATGGCGATCCGACCGCCGCCACGCGTGCATGCGAGCTGCCCTCCGGAAGTGTCGCCAACAACGCCGATTGCAACGACATGGACGCAGCAGTCAACCCCGGCGCCACCGAAGTCTGCAACAGCATCGATGATGACTGCGACACCCTGGTCGACGATGACGACACGTCTCTCGACGCATCGACGGGTACCACCTTCTACACCGATGCCGACCGCGACAGCTTTGGCGACCCGACCACGGGCGTTTTTGCCTGCTCCGCTCCCTCCGGAACCGTCACCGACGCCACCGACTGCGACGACGGAAGCGCATCGGTGAACCCCGCGGCCAGCGAAGTCTGCAACAGCATCGACGACGACTGCGACACCTTGGTCGACGACGATGACAGCTCGGTCGACACCTCCACGGGCAGCACCTTCTACAGCGATGCCGACCGCGACGGGTACGGGGATGCTTCCACTGGTGCATTCGCGTGCAGCGCACCCACCGGACAGGTGGCCGACAACACCGACTGTGACGACGCGAAGGCCGCGGTCAATCCGGGTGCATCCGAGGTCTGCAACAGCATCGACGACGACTGCGACACCCTGATCGACGATGCAGACAGCTCTGTCGACCTATCGACCGCCAGCAGCTGGTACACCGACGCCGACATCGATGGCTACGGCGATCCCAGCACCCGTGTGAGCGCCTGCACAGCCCCCACCGGCACTACCGCAAACAGCACGGACTGTGACGACGGCAACGCCGCGATCAATCCCGGCGCTTCTGAGGTCTGCAACAGCATCGACGACGACTGCGACGCCCTGGTCGACGATGCCGACAGCTCACTCGACACCTCGACCGGCAGCCTCTACTACACCGACAGCGACCGCGACGGATACGGCGACCCCAGTACCGTCGTGTTCGCCTGCAGCGCGTCTGCTGGCACCGTCTCGGACAACACCGACTGCGACGACGCCATCTCGACCATCAACCCGGGGGCAACGGAGCAGTGCAACCGGGTCGACGACGACTGTGACGGGACGATCGACGACGGCGTGATGGGCTCCGCGACCGCTTGTCCGGCCGAGAGCTGTCTCGAAGTGCTCGGCGACCAACCGTCCAGCACCAGCGGCTCGTACTACATCGACTTCGATGGCGTCTCGACCGTCACGACCTGTGACATGTCCA
>CAJWOS010000150.1 GCA_913044235.1 uncultured Pseudomonadota bacterium | reverse complement strand
CGGATTTTGTCGCGCCTCCCACGGCATTCTGATTGCCGGAGCGGAGCATGAGCGTCGAGTCCGATCTTTTCGCAGCAGCCACCGAGAGCCTCGAGCCACTGGCGGCTCGGATGCGTCCCCAGTCACTCGACGAAGTCGTCGGACAAACCCATTTGTTGGGTGCGGGCCAGCCGCTGCGGCGCGCTATCGAGTCAAACACGTTGCATTCATTCATCCTTTGGGGTCCGCCAGGTGTTGGTAAAACCACCCTGGCGCGGTTGGTGTCGGTTCATAGCGATGCACTGTTCCTGCAATTGTCAGCGGTTTTTTCTGGGGTGAAAGATATCCGGTCGGCGATTGATCAGGCACGCGAGGCGGCTGCTCGAAGCTGTCGCTCCGAGGAGGCGGTGCACAAGACGAGAAGATCGCAGTACGAGGTTCGGCCCCGCACATCGACGACCTTGATGTCTTCGATCTTGAGCTCACTGATGGTGCGCACAGCCAGCTGACCGATCTTGATGAGGGTCTCGTCGAGGGGCCCCATATCGACCGGCACAGCATCTTCGTCCTGGGTCAGGAACTCGATGGGCGGGGCACCATCCGCGACAGGCTCCTCCGGCTGGAGGGTGTCTTGGATGGGCGATGGGTCGGGCGTTGCGGACATGGGTTCCTCGGTCATGGGCTCGTGGGCTCAGATTCTTTGGTGGCTGCCGGCGCGGCCGGCGTTGTTTCGGTAGACGGCAGGTTGGAAGCCGGTGCCGTAGTGGTCTCAGGGGTGCTCTCGGGACGCACTCGCCTCGAGCCTCCAACCGGAGGCTCGATCTCTTGTGGAAGTCCGATACCCGAACGCGTGAGCTGAAGCTCGACCGTCCGACGACGTCCTCGCTGTTCGAGCTCGCCTGAGACTTCGGCTTGCAGTCGCACAGCGGTTCCTTCATCCACCCAGACCCGCCCTTCCAGCGAAATCAACGTGATCGGCTTCGTCGGCTTGTGGCGTTGCTTGCGACGACGCTTCCCCTTGCCGCGCTCCGGAGGAGGCTCGTCGGGTTCTGGTGCGAGTGAGACCAGATACCGACGCACCACGCGCCCTTCGAAGAGCTCTGTTCCTTCTTCTTCGAACTCGATGCGTCCGTCGAAGGGCTCCAGGGCCTGCTGCCAGGCATTCCAGGACTGCCGAAGATCGAGTCGGTACGGCTCTGCGTCGTCTCGACGCTCCCAGCGCTCTTTGCTTCGCAAGCTCCAGGGTCGACCGTCGACAGTCACCACAGCGCTCTGAAGCTGCGCGTCCACAACCCGCCGAAATGTGAAGGTGTCCCAGTCCTGCCAGCGGATCTCTACGGCTTCATCGGAACGTTCAGTGCTTCCATCCGAGCGCGTGGTGCGGTGCTTGATGCTCGCCAGATACAGGTGCGGCCCCAGTGCGTCTACCGACTCGAACTGCACTTCCTGCGATGCATCTCCGAGGTCGAGGTCATCGGGCTGGGACGGTCCACAACCGATCGACCAGCAGATTCCCACCCCGATCCACGCACGAAGCCGCTTCACGAATCGACCCCATGGTCCAACGGTGCGGGAATCGCAGGCAGGTCTTGCAGGCGCCGCCAGACATCCAGCTTGAGGGCGTCGATGCCCAGCCGCGTGGGCGACGAGATCACGAACACCGCACGGTCCGGAAGAGAAGTGCGGACCTCTTGCACCACTTCATCGCGGATTTCGGGCGGAACCGTGTCGATCTTGGTGAGGACAACCACCTCCGGACGCTTCAAGAGCCGAGCGTCGTAGTGCTCCAGCTCGCGTCGGATGTGATGATACCGCCGAATGGGCGACTCCGCCTCATCGGGGCCCAGGCTGATGAGGTGCAGCAACAAGCGATTGCGCGACACGTGCCGGAGGAACTGGTGTCCCAGACCGGCACCCTCCGCGGCTCCCCGAATCAGACCGGGGATGTCGGCGATGACGAAAGAACCGTCAAGCCCAAGATCGACCACGCCAAGGTTCGGAACCAGCGTCGTGAATGGGTAATCTGCCACCTTGGGACGGGCGGCGGAGACACACCGAATGAGCGTGGACTTGCCTGCATTGGGAAATCCGAGCAGACCCACATCGGCCATCAGTAGAAGCTCAAGCCGCACGGTGCGTTCCTCACCCGGCTCGCCTGGCGTGCACTTTCGCGGCGCACGGTTGCTTGCCGTCTTGAACCGCATGTTGCCGCTGCCGCCCTTGCCGCCCTTGGCCACCACCACCGACTGGTCTGCCACCACCAGATCTGCGAAAACTTCACCCGACTGGTCATCGATGATTCGAGTGCCGACCGGCACTTCCACCACCAAGTCTTCGGCTCCGGCGCCAGTCTTCTGGCGAATGCCTCCGCGCTCGCCATCGTCGGCGACGACGCGAGTGCGACCGCGAAGCTCCATCAACGAGTTCCGACGCGTGGTGGCGCGAAAGATCACGTCACCACCCCGTCCGCCATCGCCTCCATCCGGACCACCGAATGGCACGTACTTTTCGCGACGAAAGGATACAGCGCCGCTGCCACCGCTACCGCTGGCTATCTTGAGACGGGCTTCGTCGATGAACCGCATGATGGAATGCTCGAAGAGGAAAGGGAGGCACTGAGGAGCGATGAACTACCGCACGACGGAATCCAAGCCGTCCAGAACAACCGCTCACGACAAAAGGGCCTCGATTTCGAGGCCCTTTGGAAAGACGGATGCATCCGCGATGCGCGTCGGCATGTCGTGCCGGGGTCGCGCAGCCGGTCAGGCTTCGATCGGGTACACCGACACCTGGCGACGGTTGCGCCGACGCTCGTACCGCACCACGCCGTCGCGCCGAGCGAAGACGGTGTAGTCCCGACCCAGTCCCACGCCCTCACCAGGATGGAACTTGGTACCGGTCTGCCGCACCAGGATGCTTCCTGTCGTGACAACCTGACCGTCGTGGCGCTTCAGGCCGTGGTAGTTCGGGTTTGAATCACGGCCATTTCGGGTTGAGCCCTGGCCTTTTTTGTGTGCCATGGGTGCGTCTCCTCAGGCCTCGACGGCCGTGATGGTGAGGGTGGTCTCGCTCGGACGGAAGCCACGACGAACGCGGGACCGATGCCGACGAATATACTTGAAGGTTTCGCGCTTGTCGCCCTTCTGGTGGGAATCGACGCGGGCACGTACCACGGCCCCGTCGACGACAGGCGCGCCAATCTGCGGGCCTGCGTCTCCACCAGCAATCAGGAGAATGTCGCTCAGCTCGACTTCGGCACCGACTTCGGCTTCGAGCCGCTTGACGGTGATGGTGTCTCCAGTGGACACCCGGTACTGCTGCCCACCAGTGCGGACCACGGCGTACATCATGGACTCCAATGGGGGCAGGTAGCTGCCCCGGGGCCGGCCTTCGCCGACGTTGATTCAGTCGCCGGTTCAGACCGGCCAGGAACCGGTGCAGACCGGTTGATACGAGTGCCGGTTGAACCGACGAAGATCATGATCGCCTCTTCGAGGCGGTCCGGAAGCGTTGCTCCGGTGGTGAAGACGCTGTACCCGTGGGGTTCCAGGGTTGAAGCGCTTCCCGCGAACCGACGGTTCGCCGCGCACCAGGGACCGTGCCCTTGCGGGCAATAGTCTCTTCCGAGCGGCGTGCACTTACGGCGTCCAGGTACCCTTGTCAAGCGCGGGAGCCCCGAACTCAACCCTTCGCTTCACTTCAGACCCGCCGACCGAGCTGCAGACGCAGTGCATCGAGCCGCGCATGGACCGTATCGGTGTCGAGGCTCTGGAATCGCTCGGGCAGCATCCGTCGATTGGTGGACTCGAAGACCGCCAGCATCTCCATGAACTCAAGCATTCTCGTGTCGCGACTGGGGATGACATCTGCGACCGCACGCGCGAGGTCTTCGGCCTCGATCACTTCGTGATCCGCCTCGGCTGAGTGGGCGCCTGCTGCAAGCAATACGCTCTCGAGCTCGGCTCCGGAATAGCCCTCCGTTCCGTTGGCAGCCGCATCCAGATCGGCATCTTCGGCCAGCGTGAGCTTGTTCTTTCTCGCCAAGGCTTCGAGCACCGCGATTCGCTCCCCATGGTCTTCAGGGAAGAAGAAGGGAATCTTCAAGTCGAAGCGTCCCGGTCGCTTGAGATCGGCATCCAGCTTGTCTGGACGGTTGGTCATCATGAGCACTACGATGCGGCCTCGGTGGCTGGTGTCGCTCATGAACTCCTTGAGACGAGCAATGACTCGACTTGAGGTGCCGCCGTCACCATCGGTCGCCGAGCCCATCGAGCGGTCGGCCTCGTCGACGATCAGCAATACGTAGCCGAGTCCCTCCACCACCTGGAGGATCTTCTCGAGGTTGCCCTCGGTGGAGCCCACCCACTTTTCCCGGAAGTTCTTGAACTTGAGACAGGTGAGTCCACTCTCAGCGGCAAAGGCCTCGGCCATGAAGGTCTTTCCGGTACCCATCGGTCCGACGAAGATGATGCCCATCGGAACACGGTTCCGGTGTCCGTCCTTGATCGCCCTTGCGACGCGCATCAGGTCGCCCTTCAGACGCTCCAAGCCTCCCACATGGCTGAAGTCGTGGCTGGGGTCCACGAACTCGACCAGTCCATGGCACTCTTGCTCGATGATCGACTTCTTTCGCCGACTGACGGTGCGAAACGTGACCGTCTCGCCCGATCGCCGGGCCCGACGGAAGAGTCCGCGGACCTGGACGAGACTCAGACCCGCGGTGACCTTGGCCAGTGCCTCATCCGACATTTCCAGCTCGATGCCGGTGTGGTCAAGGCTCCGAATGTAGGTCAGACGCTCCGCATCGGAAGGCAGGGGTACCTGGATCGCCGCAAGCTGCGGAGATGCAACCAGCCGTCGGTGCACATCGGGGAGGTTTTCCGTGCACAACACCACCACGTTGTCGGAATCCAAAAAGGCCGGGTCGCTCGACCAACGCTGCAGCGCAACCAGGTTCGACTTGTCCTGGTCGCCCATGAAGGAGAGGTCCCCCATCGGCACAATCATTTCTACGTAGTCGAGAATGACCGCAGCACTGGGGCCGTCGTCACTGCCCGTGATGAGTTCTTCAAAGGTGGAAAGCACCTTGTCGCCGACCTGCGCCATGCTCGCTCGAGGCGCACGACCAAGCTTTCGACGGCGGGCATTAATGGCATCGAGGAATCGCTGGCGCATGCCCGGCACTGGGAACTCGATGCCCTCACTCACGTTGTAGTAGGCCACAAGCTCCTTGGCGCGCGCGAGAAATCGCTCCATGAACTGCCGCAGAGTGACGTAGGTGACCGCACCGGAGCTGTCTTCCCAGGGGTAGACATCCCGCACATTGCCGTGAACCAAGAACATGCTGGCCTCGCCAGCGAGGTAGCGCTCACGGAGATCGTCGGCCCAGCTCGGAAGGCTGGGACCGCTGGAAGTCGCAGCCACAACGTCAGCCAGATCACCACCTCGCAGCACCCGCTCCACTGCCAGCCCAGCGGCATGGAACGACTGCCCCACCAGACTGGCCGCGAGATGGCCCGCGTCATGATCTCCCTCTCCGATCCGTACCTCCACAAAAGCCCGAAGGGCCCGGAAGTCCGGGAGCGGAACGGTCACGGTCGCCACGCGGGTGGCACTCCGCAGTCGGGCATCCACCGCGGCAAGATCGGGTGTGGTGAACACCAGGAGGGCCTCGCCGTCCACGACTCCGGCCGGAGCGTCATAGACGAGGTCGTAGATGCGTCCGCGGGTGAGTTCAGCCTCCGGACTGGCGTCGTCGGATGGGGCCAGTTGCTCGACCCCGTGCACGATCGCGGCGATTCGGTAGCTGCGTTCCGCCAGTGCCTCCTTGAGCAGTGGCAACACCTCACGCGCGCTCGACGGCCAGGAGGTGATGCTGTCGAGCCCCCGAGCCTTCCGGCGCAGGTTGACCCTCGCGCGCACCTCAGACTCAACCTGCGGAGACGAGAAGCTGACCGTTCCCTCCGACGCGTCGAAGAGAACTGCTGGGCGCGTGCGACCGAGGAAGCGGTGCAGGAACGCGGTCGGCTCCAGCCACTCGGTGTTCGAGCCATCTTCAGAGTAGGGCTGGAGATCGGCAATCGAACCATGAGCGAGGAAAATGCTCGCAGCGCCCGCCTGGTAGCGGGTGCGCAGTTCATCCGCCCAGGAGGGAAGGACAGGCTCAGCCATCGGTAGGCTCCAGTTCGAACGAGGGGGTGGGTGGTGCATCCGACTCCTCGGCCGGGGCACCCGCACGGTCTTCCGCAGGGAAGGTGTGCGAAATCTCGCCGGGCGATGCTGCCACGAGACGACTGCATAGTGCAGCAACCTGCACGAGCGACTGCCCGCGTGTAGCGGTCACGAGGGCATCATCAGGGATGTGTTCGATCCGATCTGCCAGCTCGCCGCGCAGGGCTGCAACGCATGCGGACTCCGATGGCAGTCCGACCTCGATGCGACACAGTCGAGGGTGGTGCCGCAGCGCCATCGCCAGTCGGTCCGGATCGTCTGCAATCAAGACGGCCGCATTGTTGGTCTGGCGGATCTCCGGCATGTCCAGCCACTGCCGGACTTTGGCCGTCGCGGCGCGCGAGAGGGCATCCATCTGCGCTCCCAGAAGCAAGTCTGCCTGAGACACCACCACCCCACACGGATGCGTTGGCGACTGCAGCAGACGACCAAGTGTGGCGAGGAGGACAACCGGGTTTCCCTGGAGCACCTCACTGGGATTCCGCGTGCCTGGACGCGCCCATGCAAACGCTGCTCGCGTGGATGCGGCCGGCTGCGTGGCATCCATCTCCGCGTCACCAGCGCCATCAATCCGAATCACAAACTCGCGTGACCTGCCCAGCAATATCGACACCGCCCGCGAGAGCGAGACAAACCCATCCTCGCTACCAATCCACTGAAAGTCTCCCACCGCGCCGTGCAACAGAAATACGTTGGCACGACCATCCAAATACGCTTCGCGAAGTGTGACTTCCCAGGAGTTGACCAATGAATCAGACACGGGACCTCCAGCAGGTTGAGGGTTCGGAGCGCAGCGCGACCGTGGGTAGCCTACACACCGAGGGGACATCGAGTACCCAGCCGCGATCTGACATCCCGACCACTGGCCCAGGCGAACCACTCGCGCCGAGCGCCGCTGCTACGTGAAGTCGTGGACCGCATTTCCTGAACCGCAGCATTTCCCGTGACAAGGGCGAGCCGGTCGCCAACCCAGATGGTCGCGGTCATCGACGGCGCTACGCCGGCTCGTCTTCGGGAACCCGACGCACCGAAACCGCATCATCCGTGGCCGGATGCCCAAAGATTGCGCGCTCCAAACGCGTCAGGCGCTCCTCAAAATCAACCACATCTCCGCGTGGACCGACGAGGTCTTCCAGCTCGTCTTCAATGCGGACGAGACGCCCGCCGTCTCGATCCAAGCGGTCCAGCCGACCCGACAGCGCTTCCGTGCGAACCTGGAGAGCCTCAACCGGCGCGTCGGACTCCACGGCTGCAAGCCGACGCTCGTGGTCGTCGAGGGCATCCCGAAGCGCAGCGAGCACTCGAAGGCCACCGGTGGCACGCCACGCCTGCTCCAGAGCAACGACGCGATGCTCCAGTTGTGCGAGACGCTTCGCCTGCCGGACAGGCATCCCATGAACAGCCACCCGATCGCTCCATCCGGCACGTTCGTTCCACCAGACCGAAACGAATCGGACCGGAATCCGGAACAGATCCCCGTCCGTCGCAAGATCGAGCACCAACTCCACGCTCGCAACGCCCGATTCGTCGAGCCACATCGACGCCGCGGGGTCCTCCCAAAGAATGGTACTGCCTGCGCGCGATGCGAACATTCGCGTACGAGCGCTTCGAGGCACCGGCCCTTCCACGGGTGCAGGCAACGCAACCAGCAGCCTCACTGGACCATCCGAGCTCAAAGGTCACCGCTCACTGGGCAGATTCCAGCCGGATCCAAGCGGCCGCAGCCGCAATCCGAACATGCGCATCCGCCTCAGTGTCGTTGAGCAGAGCCGAGACCACCGGCTCGAGGTTGTGCATGGCCACCCGCCCAACCTGCCGAAGGGCCTCGGTGCTGGTGGTGGGGTCTGCATCCACCAGTGCTTCCGCCAGGAGACCTTCCAGTCGCTTGCGCGCAGAACGACTTCCTCTCGCCTCTTGCCGCAGCACATGCTCCGCTCCAAAAACAATGGCCGCCCGCCGCACATCTCGGTTGTCGTTCAACCACGCCTCTTCGAACACGCGAAAGTTCGCGCCATTTCGTGCAGCGACCACCAATGAAGCCACCGATGCCTCTGGCGTCTGGCGCTCCGTCGCCGTGCGATTCAGCATGGTGGACGTGGCAGGCGTATCGACCGCTGAAAGCGAGAGGACTGCTTCCATGCGCACGAGGGGATCGGGGTCGACCAGGCTGGTTCGGAGCTCGTCGAGCGCAGCGGCTTGTCCGCGCACGAGCAGTGCCGAAACATAGGCGGGACGGGCCAGCTCGTCAGCCGACGCGAGCCCTTCGCGCAGTGAAGTATCCATCCCCTCCAGCGACTGTTGGCTCAAGATGCGCATGAACTCGGGGTCCAGAGCCACCGCTCCACTCGATAGGGCTTCCCGAACCACGGCCAAGGCGGGCTCGGAGCCATGTACGGCCGCAGCCGTCGCGCACGGGAGCGCCTGCCACAGCGGGGCCCCCACCCATCCCTCATCCACCGACTGACCGACAGACTCTGAGAACTCTCCTGGCAGCAGCAAAGCTGCTCGACAGCGTACATAAGGGTCGATCTGGGGTCGAGCAGCCAGGACTGCGAGCCGCTCCAGAGACGCTGGCTCCGCGCCACGTGCCACGAGGCCGCGGACAGCAGCGCGCTGTACCCACGGTTCAGGGTCCCAGATCGCCGCGATACCGTACGGCCCGCCTCCGGGCTCCGCTCCCGCACGCACGAGCACTTCGAGAGCAGCAGCCCGTACCGACCCATCGATGGCCGCGGCGTAGGTCTTCAGAACAGCATGCGCAGGCTCTTCCACGCCGGTGCGCGCCGACGGGTCGCTCCAGACGTAGCCCGACAGAGGAGATTTTCGCCCTGCACACGCCACCACGCCCACGACGACGACCCAGCGTGCACACCATTGAAGAGTGGTCAGGTGCTTCATGTTGGCCTCTGACAACCAAGGCCGCCCTTTGGTGCCGTCTTCTGACTATCGGTTCGCATTTCGGACCAAGCGTTGACCTCAGGAACCGTAGCTGCGCGCCACGTCGACAGCATGCAGTCCGTCGAGCGCCCGGAAGTATTGGGGAGTCTGGCGCTCCGGATCCGCTTCGGTCGCATCCTTGAACGCCGCCTCCGCACCGTCCAGATCATCGCTGGCCAACGCCTTGAAGCCGGCCTTTACTTTCGCGCTGAAGGCTTCTTGGTGTGCCAGTCCCTCGTCGGACTTCGCGTACCGAAGAGCGGCCCCCTTCACCCGACGCGCCATCTTCGCAAGCGACTCGTCTTCCGGCAGCTTCGTGGAAAGCTCGTGAAGCAAGTCGTAGGTATCGGCCAAATTGGCCTTGCCGGCAATCGCCGACTCACCCGCGGCCAAGGCAGCACGCACATCTTTGCGAAGCGCCCGGGCGCTGACATCGCGCGAGAGCAGGTCGTCGGCCAACACGTCGAATGCGATCTTTTCGCAAGCGAGGTAGCCGCGTCGCCGCGCCTCGGGATGCGCCGAGTCCAGCTTGATCACCTTGTAGTAGCGCCCCGCGGAGTCGAAGAAGCGTCCGTGCCCGTCGTGTTGAGCACCCTGCGCCATCAGTCGGGCGATCTCGCCGTTGGCGTCGTCGCCCGGCTGCCAGACTTCGCCCACCCCAGGAGGTTCCGGAGCAGCCGAAGGCAGTCCACCATTCTTGTAGACGAAGTACCCGCCGAACAAAACGCCAGCCAGAGCCACCACAACGAAGAAGCCAGCGACGGCAACAGCAATCACCAACCAGTTGGTGCTCTTGGCATCCGAGGCTGAGATGTGGGTCTGCGTCGGCGAAGCCACCGCAGCAGGGGGCGCCGCAGCAGGTACCCGAGACATCGGGGGCGGCGCCATCGGGGTGGGCGCCGGAGCCACTGCAGGCGGCGGGGCGGCGACCGGCGGCGGTGCCGAGACCGGCGGCGGAGGAGCGCTGGGCAGTCCGGGAGGCGAGAGCTGTGCCGGGGCTCCGGGCGAAAGCTCGAACCGAAACTCGGTCGCACCGATGCGGATGCGATCTCCCGTCGACAACCGGTGGCTACCGGAGACCCTCAACTCATTCACGTAGGTGCCGTTCGCACTGCCACGGTCGATGAGCCAGTAGCCGTCTGCACGGTACTCGATCGCTGCATGGTCGCGACTCGCGGCAGGGTCGAAGAGCACGACATCGCGCACTTCCGAGCGTCCGAGAGACAGCGCTGTCGACCCGACCGGATACGCGGCTGCGAGACGGTGTCCAGCAAGCACCACCAGTCGCGCAGGAGCGGACTCAAGCTCTTCAGCGCGCGGCGGACGGACCGTCTCGTCGTCTTCGGGCACCGGGCCGCGGGAACCATGCACCCGAAACGTGAGCTGGAAGGGGTCAATGACGATTTCATCGCCATTCAACACCACGTGACGATCCACACGCCGTCCGCGCAGGAAGCTGCCGTTCCCGCTTCCAAGGTCTTCGTAGCGAACCTGGTCCTCGTTCACGATGATTCTTGCGTGACGGCGGCTGACGCCGATGTCTGCCAAAACCAGGTCGTTGTCCTCGGCGCGTCCGAGATGGGTGACGCCCGGAGCGAGGAACAGTCGCTGTTCGGGATTCCCCGCACGACGAACCACCAGCTCTACTTGTCGGTTCGACACCTTTCACGACCTCCTGGCGACCGGGTCGAGATGTACAGACCACCGCCTGCAACACCAACCATCAGTCGCCGGCTTCGCCCAAGACCCGCTTGCATGACCCGCCTCCCGGGTACGAAGCAGCGCTCGGCTCCACCGTTGAACGTGCTTGGCTATCCAGAGAGAAGCGATGCCGCAATTGCTGCAAGCACCAACCCAACCACCACGAGACTCCACAGACCAACTTTGCTGGCCGGAGCGCGCGGTGCGGGCTCACTGACCGTGGGCTCGTTCGCAACCATCGGGGACGACTCGGGAATTCGGACGACAGGGGGCGCACTCCGCTCGTGCTCTTCCTCTCCAGGGAGCTCGACCACAAAAAGGTGGTCCCCCACCTTGAAGGTAGTCCCCGGTGACAGTTGCTTTGCGCGAGAGATCCGAGTGCTCTTCACGAACACGCCGTTGCGACTGCCCAGATCCTGCACCCACACGCCGGCGTTGTGCAGGAAAACACGCGCATGTTCGCGCGAAACACCCGGCTCCGACAACCGAATCAGACAGTCTTCGCCACGCCCGATGACCATACCGGCTTCGGTCACCTCGAACCGTGCACCTTCCAGTTCACCTTCGAGAACCTTGAGTTGAGGATTTTGATCCATGGTCGGTCCTGTGCTCGTCGCGGAGGGACGGTAGCCCGTAGAATCGTAACGCATTTTGGAGTTACGGTTTTGAAACCCTGCGCTCCTTCCCGTGCCAGATTGACATGAATCGGTCCATTCCGGTAGTTTCGGTCCCCTATACAGGCTCGTGGCACCCGTCATTCGGCACTCACTCCGCCTCGACGCCGACGTCCACTCACCTTCGAGAGATGGCGCTCCGTTGATGTGGCCCTTCGATAGCCGACCGAACCCGTCCCAAAGTCTGCGTCCGCCCTCATCACGATGCCGCTTCGCATACAGTGGCGGTGTCGCCGACTCCAGCCCCATGCCATCTCCTCGGTCTTCTTCTCCTTCACGAACGGAACGGCTCGCCCACGCGGCGTTTCGTCCAACGGTCTGAATTCACGCGCCCACCTCCCCCGGAGCGTTCGATATGTCCAGTTCATCCGCCCCCGACCGTCTCGACCAGATCCAACAGGAGCTCGCCTCCATCCTGGAAGAGCGACTCGCCGCTCTGACCACCTCGCTGCAGGCGACCGAGGCGACGTCGCGACGAATCGTCGCCACGGAAATGGAGCTCCAGCGCGCACAGCAGACCCAGAGCCGACTCACTGCAGAGGTCGCCCAGCTGGAGTCTGGCGCCCAAGGCTTCGTGGCGCAACGTGAGACGCTCGAAGCAGAACACGCCCAGACGCTACAGGAGCATGCAAAGCAGATGGGAGCGCTCGAAGGGCTGCAGCAGATCATCGCAGACGCAAGCGTTGAAAACTCCTCGTCTCGAGCCCGTCTTACGAAGCTGGAGGCCCAGGCTGAAGCCCTGATGACCGAAAACGAAAACCTGCAGGCGCAGCTGCGTACCGTCGAGGAGAACATCTCTCGTATGACCGCGCTGCGCGACGAGATCATTCACAACATCCGAGACCGTTCCGACTTCGTGAAGCGCCTGCCGGGAGCCGACGGCGAATGACCGGACCGACCGGAATGCTCCTCCCCCCGGATGCCACGCCCTGCTGGATGCTCGATGATGAATGACCGTGTCGAATCTGCGGAACGCCTTCTTTCCACTGTCTTGGTCGGACAGGCGCATGTTCGCGCACTCGCACTGCGTCACCTCCCTGCAGGGCGGGCGCTCGCCATCGAGCTCGCCGCCATCGCGAGCCTGTCCGCATCCAACGCAGGGCACTCTCAGCGGTCGGACGACCTCCAGGAAGATCCGTCTTCCGAGACTGTTTCCACGGCGAGGACCGCGGCCGAAGACCTTCCGAGCGATCCCGCTTGGGCTCGAATTCCCGGTGCGCCCGAGGCCGCAGCCGACAACGAAGACACCCACTCTGCCACCGCATTGGCGCCTTCGGACGAAGCCAGCAACGAGTCTCCAGCGCGACCACGAAGACTCGACTCTGATGAAGACACCAGCGACAACGAGACCGACCCCGGTGCAGCCATCCGGGCTGCCGAAATGCGCGAGCCGGAGTCGAGTCATCCCGCATCTGCAGCCCCCGCGGATGCCTCATCTCGCGCCGAGGAACCTCCTACGGCTGGGTCGCAGACCGTCATCGAGGAGAACGACGACGAAGAGCAGACCATCATACTCTCCAGCTCCGAGCTCTTCGACGACCCACTCGACCCGATGGCGGGGTGGTCGAGCGACGATGGCGTAGCGCCGGAGGCAGACGCTGGCGCCGACGACATGCACTGGGGAGATATGCCACGCACTGTCGCCGACCCCTTCATCGCGGCTGCCGCCGTCGAGCCCTCCTCCAGCAAGACCTCATCGCCAGATACCGACCACGACGACGACGACCAGGAGGCCACTCGCATCATCGGCGTCGATGATGACCTCCAGGCCGCCCTCGAAGATGCCGAGCCGATCGAAGAAGCGCTCGGCGAAGACTTCGAGCTCTCTGCGGAAGAGCTCCACTGGGGAGATACCTACGGCAACCTCCACGACTCGGTGGAGACTGACTTCTCCGACTTCCCGGAAGACACGAAAGGCGAACAGGCAGACCATCTCAACGCTGGGGACGACTCGCAGTCGCAGGCCGCCGTGAACGAGGGCGATCCATCGGAGCTCCACTGGGCAGACAGCGAGACGGGCAGCCGCTTCGCCGAGCCCCTTCCCATCTTCGAAGGCGCTGAAGACTCCTCGGCGATCGAGGCCGCAGAAGACCCCATTCAGGCCATCGCAGCGGCCGCTCCGGACACACCCGTGCCGGCCGAGCCAGAGTGGACCCCCGACGAACCGTCCGAGGGCGGAGCGGTGGCTGCAGTGGACTGGAACGACGACTACGCACCAGACCCGAACGAATTCGATGATGACCCG
>CAJWOS010000149.1 GCA_913044235.1 uncultured Pseudomonadota bacterium | reverse complement strand
CCTGACTGACCAGATCCTCAAGGCCTACCTGTTCTCGGTGTCGAAGCAGCTGTCTGTCTTCGTCGGTCTCATCATCACGAACTGCATCGTGATGGGCCGGGCCGAGGCCTTCGCCATGGCCAACAAGCCTTTTGAGAGCTTGCTCGACGGCATCGGCAACGGGCTGGGCTACAGCCTCATCCTGATTGTGGTGGCATTTTTCCGCGAGTTGTTTGGTGCCGGCAAGTTTTTCGGTGTCCAGTTGCTACCCCTCATTACCGAGGGCGGCTGGTACAACCCGAATGGCTTGATGGTACTGGCTCCCGGGGCCTTCTTCCTTATCGGCGGCTTTATCTGGGCACTCCGTGCCTGGAAGCCCGAACAGATCGAAGCGGAGTAAGCGGATGTTGGAGTCCTACCTCAGCCTCGCGATGAAGGCGATGTTCGTTGAGAACATGGCATTGGCCTTCTTCCTCGGCATGTGTTCTTTCCTCGCTGTCTCCAAGAAGGTCGAAACGGCCATCGGGCTCGGTGGAGCCGTCATCTTCGTGCTCGGCATCACCTGTCCGATGAACCAGGCGTTGCATGACTTTTTGCTGCGAGAGGGGGCACTCGCCTGGGTTCATCCGAGCCTTGCGACCGTCGATCTGTCCTTCCTGAACTTCCTGATCTTCATCGGCACCATCGCTGCCATGGTGCAGATTGTGGAGATGGCGCTCGACCGCTATTCCCCGTCGCTCTACAACGCGCTGGGTGTGTTCTTGCCGCTGATTGCAGTGAACTGCGCCATTCTCGGTGCTTCCCTGTTCATGGTCGAACGCGACTACGATTTCGCTGAGTCCACCGTGTTCGGTCTCGGCTCCGGCATCGGCTGGGCCCTCGCAGTGATTGCCCTCGCCGCGATCCGAGAAAAGATGCGGTACAGCGACGTGCCTCCCGCCCTTCGCGGCCTTGGCATCACCTTCATGCTCACGGGCCTCATGGCCATTGGTTTCATGGCATTCGCTGGGATCCAGCTCTGAATCTCGGCCGAGCACGGGCCCTACACCCCGTGCTTTCGTCCTCCCCCCCAAGGAGAACTCAATGATCACCGGCGTCCTCGGTATCGTCATGTTCACGCTCATCATCGTCGCCCTCGTGGGTGTGTTGATGGTAGCGAAGAACCAGCTCGTGCCCGCAGCAGAAGTGAAAATCATCATCAACGATGATGAAGACAATCCCATCGTTACGCAGGCCGGGGGCACGCTCCTCGGCGCCCTCGCCGCTCGGAAGATTTTCATCCCCTCCGCATGTGGTGGCATGGGCTCCTGCGGAGTCTGCAAGGTCGACGTCCACGAGGGTGGCGGTGCGATGTTGCCCACGGAGAAGGGCTGGATCTCCCGCGGAGAGGCCCGTCACGGCTGTCGCCTCTCGTGCCAGGTCAAGGTCAAGACCGACATGCGCATCGAGGTTGAGCCGGAGATCTTCTCCGTGCGCAAGTGGCAGTGCACAGTGAAGAGCAACCACAATGTGGCGACCTTCATCAAGGAGTTCGTGCTGCAGCTCCCTGAGGGAGAGGCAGTTCCCTTCCGTGCGGGCGGCTACATTCAGATTGAGGCGCCTCCACACACCGCAGTCTTCAAAGACTTCGATGTAGAAGAGGAGTACCGTGGCGAGTGGGACTCGTTCAAGGTCTGGCAGTTCGTGTCGACCGTGAATGAGACCGTGACCCGTGCCTACTCGATGGCGAACTACCCCGGTGAAGAGGGCATCATCATGCTCAACATCCGGATTGCCACCCCACCGTGGGACCGCAAGGCTGGGGACTACATGAAGGTTCCTCCTGGCCAAATGTCGTCGTTTATCTTCGCCCAGAAGCCCGGTGACAAGGTCACGATTTCAGGGCCGTTCGGTGAGTTCTTCGCTCGTGAGACCGACAACGAGATGGTGTTCATCGGCGGTGGTGCAGGCATGGCCCCCATGCGGTCGCACATCTTCGACCAGTTCAAGCGCATCCACACCGATCGGAAGATCACGTTCTGGTATGGCGCGCGCTCGTGGCGGGAAGCGTTCTACATCGAGGATTTCAACGAGATCCAGGAAGAGAATGACAACTTCCAGTGGTTCATCGCCCTCTCCGACGTGAAGGACGAAGACCCGTGGACCGGTCTGCGCGGCTACATCCACCTCGTGGTCCGCGACGAATACCTGGCCAAGCATCCTTCGCCCGAAGACATCGAGTACTACCTCTGTGGTCCGCCCATCATGAATACCAGTGTGATCACCATGCTGGAAGACATGGGTGTCGAGCCTGAGAACATCATGCTCGACGACTTCGGGGGCTGATCCTTGCGACCCCGGCCATTCATTGGCCTCTCCAACTCGCAGCTGGCGCGACGCATTGTCGCGCCAGCGCTGTTTGTGGGGGCCCTCTTCATCGCAGTGTTCACCCACGAGCCACCGCCACCGCCCACCCTCGAAGACCTGGCGCTCGACGAGGTCACGCTCAGCGGCGCTGCGCTGGGTACCACCTGGAGTGTACGGGTCGTCGGCCCTGCACCCAACGAGACCGGTCAACAGGAGCTGGCTGCAGCCATCACCGCTGCCCTCGAATCCGTCGACGAAAAAATGTCTACGTGGCGAGAGGACTCTGAGCTCACGGCGCTGAATCAGCACACCTCGTCGGACCCCTTTCCCGTCGCGCCATCCACAATGGCGGTCCTGATGCGTGCCGAGACGGTCTGGCAACAGTCGGACGGGGCATTCGATGTCACGGTCTACCCGCTGGTCCGAGCCTGGGGCTTTGGTGGCGCCACGCTCACGGAGCCTCCCTCCGAGACCGAGCTCGCCTCCCTGCTCAAGCGTGTCGGTCAGAGCCATCTGATCCTGGACCAGCTCCATGGACAAGTCACCAAAACACGGCCTGACGTCACCGTAGACCTCTCGGCAATCGCGAAGGGATATGCCGTGGATCGGATCTCCGTGGCGCTTGCAGATCTCGGCTACACCAACCACATGGCAGAAGTGGGTGGGGAGATCCGCGCCAGCGGCTGGAACCGGTTCAAGCAGCCTTGGAGACTGGCCATCGAGCGTCCCGACACGATGGCCCGCGCTGTCGAGGTAGTCGTGCAGCTGCGCAACCTCGCAATGGCGACTTCAGGCGACTACCGGAACTTTCGGGAGCAGGATGGCCGTCGATGGTCTCACACCATCGACCCCCGCACTGGCGAGGCACTGCTGCACACGCTCGCTTCCGCCACGGTGTTGCATCCCGAGTGCGCCTTCGCCGACGCGTATGCCACCGCTTTTATGGTACTGGGACCCGACGCCGCGATGACCATGGCCAAGCGACTCGACATCGCTGCCCTCTTCTTGGTCCGCTTGGACGACGGCGGCTTCGAGCATCGGTCCACGCCGGCCTTTGAACGCCACCAAGCCAATGCTCGTGCAGTTCCCGGTCCACCCGACGCTTTGCCTTCATCCGGTTAAGGATCCTTCTCGGAGGTCTAATGGCCACGTTTCTCGTCACACTTGCTTTGATTGGCTTCGCCATGATGGCGATGGCCGTCGGAGTGATCTTCAGCAACCGACGCCTCCACGGCAGCTGCGGCGGCTCCAGTGAAGACTGTGTCTGCGAGATTGAGAAGCGGCGCGCGTGCCATGCCAGCAAGCAGATGGTCCAGGCGTTGGCCAAGCGTCGCGCCGGCGGAGACGTGGTCGATGCCGTACTGCTTGCCGGCATTCGCGCGGAGACACAGCAACCGCAGGAACTCTGAGCCGTCGTGCCTGTTCCCGTACACTGCGAGTGGACCACCAGCGCATCCATCAACGAGGTGCTCCGGCGCGTTCGGCAAAAGACGGAGCCACTCGATGGTGGCTTTACCTTGATGCACCGCCTCAGTGGTGCCGGCATTGTGGTGCGCACCCTCCGAGCACCCGAGACCTCGCGCCCCTTCTTTGGCACCGTGTACGAAGACCGGTTTCACATCGCTCTCGTGCCATCCCCCACCGACGTCACCCCCTTCCATCCGATTGCGCGGGTGCAGCTGTCGGAGACTCCTTCTGGTGCCACGAAGCTATCGGCCGAGCTCGCCCACCATCCGAATGCGCGGTCATTCGCTCTGATCTATTTGTTGGGTGGCGCCACTCTCGGGATCGGCACCGTCGTCGCCACCCCAGAACAGCCTGCCATTCTATTTGGTGGCTTGGGTCTTGCCCTGTTGTTCGCGGTCTTCCCGTCGCTTCAGGCCCGCTTGCGGTTCGAGCAGTCGGTCGAACGCCTGAAGCAGCGACTCAGCGAACACTTCAATCTGGATACCTCTGAATGACGGTGCTCGTGACCGGCGGCAACGGCCAGTTGGGTCGACACCTCGGCGCACATCACGGTGTTGTCGCTCTCGGACGCGAGGACCTCGATGTTTGTGATCCCAGCTCGGCAGCAGCCTCCCTGGCCGCTCACACACCGAGATGTGTCATCCACTGCGCTGCACTGGCCAACGTAGACGCCTGCACAGGAGATCCCGCCCGTGCATACAAAGTGAATGCCGGCGGCACGGAATGCATCGCAGCGGCATGTGCGACACGAGGGATTCCATTTCTACACATCTCCACGGACTACGTGGTGGGTGGCCCAGAACGCCCTGGACATCGGATTCCGGTCGAAGCCCCCTTCCAGGCGATGTCGGTGTATGCACGCAGCAAACGCGCAGCCGAAGAGGCCGCGCGCACCCATGGCGGAACCATTGTGCGCGTGCAGTGGGTGTACAGCTTTGGCAGTGCCGGATTCATCAACCGCGCCCTGGCGATGATGCGAAGTGGTGAGTCCGTCTCTCTCGTCGTCGACCAGGTGGGGTGTCCCACACCGGCACCACTGCTGGCCGCATGGCTCCTGGAGCTCGCCGACACTCCCCAACGACCACCGGTAGTACACCTCGCTACCCGTGGGGAAGCCACACCCGTGGAGTGGGTCGGTGCCTTGGCCCGCGCGCGAGGCATTGAGCCGATCTGGCATCCCGTGTCGCGCGCCACTCTCAAAGGAGCCCCCCGGCCCGCGCGAAGCTGCTTGGACATATCCAATACCGAGTCGCTGTTCGGTCGGACCCTACCCAACTGGTCGGATGCTCTGCGCAGCTACGTGACCACAACGGGTGACGGTTCAGAGGTCTGACAGCAACCGAGACATCGAACGGTCATCGATGAACAGCTCGTCGACCAGCTCGGAACGCACCAGTATCTCCGAGAAGAACGAACCCAGCTGCGCTGGAGCCTTTCGGTGGGCCATCGCCATCAATACCTCTCGCGTGATGGCGTCGGCCGTACCGTTCGGTGCAAGCACGAGCTCGCCGTCTGCGATCAGCCGGCGAATCAGGCGCTCAACGATGGAACCAATCGCGAAAGACATCTTGCTTGCCCAGGTCACTCACGACAAATCGGACATCGCGTGAGTGCGAAGGAATGACGGGGCGCCTGTCCGCGCCCCGTCATTGCTCCTGGGCCCGCCCAGCTTCGCGAAGGTTTCCTACCTGGGACCCGGTCAACTTGCACGCATCCGATCTCAGACGATCGTGGGGGATCTTACGCATGCCGAACGAGCGAGAGCCGTGCATCAACGATCGTCACAACCTTGCCTCGCGTGCTGAGAACCCCCGGCTGCTGGTGAATCCACGCCCGAATCGCCCGCCGATCACCGTGGGGATACGCACTGAGAATCGCGGTCACGAGGTCGTCGATCTTCTCGGGTCCATACTGTGAGATCCGCGACTCCACCCAGTGCAGTACGGGAGGTCCGAGAAAGGTCTGAGTGGCGAAGTATCCCGCCCCCAGCTTCCGGACCTTCCCGCCCGTGTTCCGGAAACGATCTCGTACCTGGCGCACAGTGACGCTCTTCCCGAGCTTTTCAGTTAGAAGCACCGAGACCGCACGCGCCCCGGCGACACCACCCAAGCGCTCGAGCGCCTCCCGAGCCGACATCGGTATGCTCGGGTCGACCACCTGCACCGGGATGATCGGCGTGAGCTTCCTCAGCAGACTCACGTCTGCGCAGACCTGGGCCGGAGCTCGGCGCAGCATGCGATCAAGAGTGGCACATCCGCGCGTGAGGCCGTGTGTGCGGCTGACCTTGTCAGCTTCGATGAGAGCAGCCTGGACTTGAGACCAAGACCGACACCAGGGTTCTGGAGCACCCGAAAGGTCCTTGGTGACGAAGCCTTCCAGAGACGAAACCCCAGCGCGATCGCACCAGCGACGGAAGATCCGTGGGTCAGGGATTAGCTCAAACAGGTGACGGATTTGTGGATCGGTATGCATTCCTAAAGTTTATCAAACGCGAAGAAGACGACATACATATTGTTCCTACAAGACATCTATTGACGCACCGCCAACCCCCAGCTGCGTCCCTCCTCGAGCCAGCCCCTCAATCGGCCACCCCACAGCGACCAGGGGTCCAGGCGAGGCATTGGCGGTCGTGTGACGCTCCGACTTCACTCCCCCAAGACGCGCCCGCCTTCATGCGAGACACCCCATCCAGTCTCAATGAGGCTATGCTAGTGTCGGAATGACTACGCCTCAGGCACCGCCTGTTTGGAGCACGGATGAACCGACGGCCGCGTAACCCCCGATTGGACAAGCTGATCGACCGGGCACCTCGGGACGGCGCCAGGGTCGGCATCATTTCCACGTGGGATGTTGAAAACAACGCTGTCCGCGTACTTTCCGCACACCTTCGTGCCGCTGGACACCACACGGTCGAGCTGTATTTCAAGGACTGGGTCAGCAACCACCTCGCGCCCGCCACCGCCGAAGACCTCGATGCGCTGGGTCGGGTGATTCGTCGCGAAGAGCTCAACCTTGTCTGCATCTCCATCCGGGCCAGCGCTTACGCACACCAGGCCGAGATCATCACGCGGTACGTACAGGACGAGCTTGGCATTCCGGTGTTGTGGGGCGGGATGCATCCCACACTCAAGCCGGAAGAAGCCATCGGCATCGCCGACCTCTCCCTGTCTGGAGAAGGTGAGCTTGCGCTCACTGATCTCGTGAATCGCCTGCGCGACCGCGACCCCGAGCTTCTTGGAACCCAAAACGTCTGGTTCCGCACCAACGAGGGCGATCCGGACTCCATCATCCGCAACACACTCCGGCCGCTGGTGAAGGATCTCGACTCGCTCGAGTTTCGGGACTACACCACGCACGACGCCAAGTACTTCATCTTTGGTGGCAAGTACATCCAGGGCGACCCCATGCACGGCGACCCTGTGTTCCAGATGATGGGCAGTCGTGGGTGCATCTACAAGTGCAGCTACTGCTACAACTCCACGTACAAAAAAGACATCTATCCCGGCCAGAAGTGGTTTCGCGTGCGGTCCCCAGCATCCATGGTTGAGGAGATCCGCGCCGCTCAGTCCCACTGGGACTTCAAGCGCATTCGCTTCGACGACGAGGTCTTCAACTTCCAGCAGAGCTGGCTTGAGGACTTCTGTGAGCGGTTCCCTCGCGAAGTGGGCCTGCCCTTCGAAGTGTTCATCGAACCGAAACTCGTGGACGAAGGTCGGATGACCATGCTGCGCGATGCGGGGCTTTCCGGCGTCTACATGGGAATCCAGTCGTCCGAGCGGGTGACCGGCCACCTCTATGACCGCCGCGTCAAGAACCAGAACATCGTCGACATTGCCAACCTGTACCATCGGCTCGGCATCAAGCCTCACTTCCAGCTGATCTTCGACGACCCGGTCTCCACCGAGGGTGACAAGCAGTCCCTGTTCGAGATGATCGCGCAGTTCCCGCACCCCTACGACCTCTACCTGTTCAGCATGACGGTCTTCCCCGGCTCGGAGCTCAACAAGAAGCTCCTCGCGAACGGTCTCATCAGTCAGTACGACATTGACGGGCAGGACAACACCCGCGTGTTCTACCAGCACCGGGTCAACCTCTCGTACCCGCGTCCGGTCGAAGACACCTTCTACATCGCACTCACCCAGATGCTGTCCAAAGGCTTCGTGCCCAAGCCTCTTTTGCGAGCCCTGTCGAAGTCTACGGCCCTCAAGAAGCACCCCTGGCCTTTGATCCAGATGGCCAACGCCACCAACTTCCTCAAGATGGGCGGCATGGCAAGCAAGATGGCCTTCAATGGGGAAATGACTCGCACGCTCGTCCGCCGGTGGCTGAGCATGGATCGAATCATTACGACCTGACCGTCCTTCGGCATGTCGACCACCTCCGTCACCCGAGCCGCTGCGTTCCTCCCGCAGGAACAGGCTCGGGCTGCTGTGTGCATGTCGACACGCCTTCATGAAATCAAAAATGCGCCACCCGTCCAGCTCGCTAGCGGCAAAACACCAGGCCGCGTCAGGGAGACTTGTCGACGCAGCCACCGGTACGCACTGCGCCGCACACGACAGACGCAGCCCAGCCAGACGTCCGGACCGCTCGACGCCCGAGGAGGTGATCCACCGCGCACCCCGGATCCGCGCATTGTTCGATTAGCGGTCCATAAGCTTTTTAAAGCTTATATCGAAAGGATCCAGCTCCATTGAGTGGAAAATCTTTACCCCATATGTGGGTAGCCCGAGCTGGTCATACGATCTGTCTGGTATCTACCCCCCCTTTAGTCGAAAAGCTCGATCTGCAACAACAGAGCGCCAGCGGCCCCCTTGAACGCAGCTCGCAGTCGATGTTCGGCGTGGACTGCGTCGTGAACCCACCGTCTCGGTCGCCGATCCGCCATCCAAAAGACTTGGATCGGTCAAGAGCGGAGTCGACCGTCGACCGCCGATCGTCTCGCGATCGGAGCCGTTCTATTCCACCAGAGCAACGAGATTTCACAGCAAATCCATGGCGTGACCGCATCGCTCAGACCGGACAAACCCGTCATCGCAGAGGGCCCGCCGCTCCCCGACACCCGGCCGAGCGTTTCCAGACTGTTTCACGCCTCCCTTCTCCGCCGGCACCTGCCGACGCTGGGCCGACGCGGTCCTCCGCTACGGGATGCCCTCCATGCAGGTTTCTATACGAACCGTTGCGGTGTGAGCACTTCGGGCCACCCGGTACTTCGCCCTGTCATCAAGCCGTCGCGGATCGCCACCGCTGCTCGGAGCGCATGACTCCACGGTCTCCCATTCCAGCCAAGGCACGCGAGATGGCCCACCCGTCCAGGAAGCGGTCCGACAATCGGTAGACCATCGCAGGTGAAGGTCATGATGCCTGCCCACCGATCCACGACCTCGGCTTCACCGAGGCACTGCTTCAACAATCCAGTGCGCACCGCAGAAAGCTTCTCCTCCACGGCATCTGAAAGGGTGAATGGATCTTCTTCTCCGGCCTCGAGGTGGGGTGTTGCCCATCGGCATCCCCCCAGCACAACCGTTCCATCCGCCCGCGGCGCACACTGCAGATACGAAAGCTGAGCACAGAACGGTACCGGTGGCGACTGGTGCTCAGGCAGCGACAAGCGCTGCATCTGAAACCGTACCGGGAACAGCTTGTCGCCGAAAAATGGATCGAGTGCACGCTCCGCGAGTCCGGCTGCATGCACCACCACATCGGCCTTGAGCTCAAAGCCCGAAGGAGACGACTCTCCACAGACCACGGTCTCGGGCCTGCCATCTCGGGTGTGGGTGACCGTGACTCCATGCACGACTTGCGCCCCTGCAGCCACCGCCCATGCATGAGCCCGGGCGAGCACCGCAGCAGGATCGATCCATCCTCCGCGCCGATCGAACCAGCCGGCGCCGAAGGCGGTGCCCCCAAGCACCGCGGCCACCTGCGCTTCTGACCACGGCTCAACGGCCAGTCCCCATCGGTCAAGCAGCTCAACGCTCTGGTGGATCTCTTCCCGTTCAAGCGCGCTCAGCGATGCCGTGAGGAGTCCTTCCCCCTGCAGCCAGCCCCGCGCACGCAGCAGCGCCAGACTCTCCGCCGAGCACTGCACAAGCGCCTGTGCGACCTCCTCCCCCAACGAACGCACCAAGCGAATGGGGTGGTCGGCGTACCCGAGTCCCACAGCCCCATGGGTACGGGCACTGAAGCCCAGGCTGCCCTCCGGCATCCGCTCCAGCACGACCACACGGGCTCCAGCCTCCGCAAGGAGCGCCGCGACGGCCAGTCCCGCCAGACCTCCGCCGAGCACTGCAACATCAGTGGATTCGGGCACCATGTTGGTAGGGTTCATCGCAGCTCCGCACGCATCAGTTGGCCGCGCAGAACATCTCCGCGCCGGCTGCAGACCGACACAGCTGGTAGGCCTTTTCTGTCTTCTGCCCTGCTGCACGTGCGTAGTCGAGCCATTCTCGGCTGAAGCTCATGGCCAGTCCTCGGTATTCCTTTGCCATGTCGTCCGTACCGGGTCCAGGCGTCTTCGCATGCACGGCCGCAGCGTTCATCCACAGTCGGTTTGCCGCTTCCGCACGGAGGCGATGGAGTCCGTTGACTTTCCGAACGAAATCGGGCGGCTCCCAGACCTGCTTGTTTTCGAGGGCGTATCCCGCCCAACGAATGGCCTCTTCCGCCACGTCGAGCCCCCCTTGTTTGTGGAGATAGACCGCGTAGCGAAAGCAGAGGTCGGGGTCTGAGCGATCCACATCTTCGAGGTGCCGCTGGACCAACGTTTCCCAAGTGGCCCAGCTCTTCGTGGACTCCGCGTTCACGATGAGCAATCGAGAGACCTTGTTCTTCGTGGTCTGCAAGCGCTCCGACGACACCCGCCGGTCCAGGCAGGCCATCACGCCTGAGGAGAGCTCTCCCATCATCGCAGCACCCTCCAGCGCCACGAGGTCGTCGCAGGTTGCCGGTGGTGCAGCAGACTCGGCACCTTGCGGAGGGATTGGTGGCGGTGCGCTCTCATCGTAGTTGAGCAGCATGCGCCGCGCGTCGGCGACCTGCGGAAGGTACACCTCCCGCTCCACCTTGATGGACGCATCCTGGAACTCGCTCACGTACGCCTCGAGCGCCGCTCGTCCTTCAGGTCCGCCTTGCTGCACCATGGCCATCGTGTCGCGCCAAAACGCCTCGGCATCCCCACGAACCCGGTCTTCTGCAGCCGCGAGTCGCTGAGCGGTATCGCTCTCGGCGAGCGCCTCGAAGACTTCCAGCCCTGGAAAGGGCTCGAGCCCGCCGCCCTGGGACAGCACCATGCTGGTGATCATCTCCCGAGAGTCCACAGACGGCGATCCATCGCGACCCAACATCCGCATCGCACCGGACGAAAAGACCTGGGCCTCGTGCAGAGTCACTCGGCCGTCGCTCTCCCCCGTGACCGCTCCATCCGCCCATCCACGCAAACCGCCAAGCACCGTCCAGGTGAAGAGACCGTGCTTTGCGACCGGGTACATCTGGGGGTCACCGGCAGCACGCTCGGCAAGCCAGTACACCACCTTGGCGTTGGCTTCCGAAACCGGCTGTGGCTCAGGGACCGCACGTCCAGGGACCAGAGCAAACCCATCACGGCTGTGCTCACCGAAGGATGCGTCGACCACGACGACCAGCCGCTTGATTCTCCGATTGCGCAGGATGTCCTTCGCAAGGGTTTCCAAGGGGAGTGCAGCCGTGTCGATGGCCGGCCCGGAGACGTCGATCGGGACCACCGCGCGGCGGCCGTCGGCAAGTGTGACGCCATGTCCGGCGTAGTACAGCCAGGCGGTACCGTTGCGCTTCACACGCCAGCGGAGCCGACGCGTATGCTTCTGGATGGTCGCAGCGTTGACGTTTTCCAAGTACGTGGTGCGGTACTTCGAGACGCCCCGGCTGTCCCGCAACCACTGATGAAACGCGCGGGCATCCACACCGGCCCACTGGGACTGAGGCAGCGCAAGATACGCTTCGTTGCCGATGATCAACGCACCATCAAGCGACGCCCGGTCCCCCAACCGCAAGGCGGGCTCGACCGCTGGGGGATCCGATGATCGTGCAGGTGTGGCCAGAAGCAAGCCGAGTGCAGCGAGCACGGTTCGAACAACGGCGATGCCAGGTACGGACGGGGTACGAGAGTGCGATTGGCGCACGGAAACCTCAACGGATCGACGAACGACGGCGGAGCGTCGCGATGGTGCCACGGGCGACCTCGGCATTCAATGCAGCCGGCTCCGGCTGTCACGCGACTCAGGGCGCGAATGGGGCCAAGCGGTCTCATCCGCGGCCACTTTTCCGTGCAAGACAGAGCGTCGCCAACATCCATCCTTTCGAGGCAATGCAGCGGCATGGTCCATGCTCCGCGTGCGGGAATCCGTGGGCATAAACAAGTCAAATTGGCCGGATGCACGGCCGCCGACCGCGGTGCATCGCTACTCTGTTCTGAAGCCGCCATCAGGCAGATGGCCCACGCCGACGGTCGCGATGCGTCCAACATGCGCGGCGCATCAATCGTCTCTTCCCGCAGTCCCCAGAACGCGGTACGCGCACATCTCCTCCTGCGGACTGCCCGATGCCCCTCACGACAGAACAGATTCACCAACAGGTGCTCGCGATTGCTCACACCGAGCTCGCCCTGTCCTCCACTGACCTGGCTCAGATAACCGCCACCACCGACCTCGCAGAAAATCTCGACTCCGTACAGCGCCTCACCCTCGTGGTCGCCATCGAAGATCACTTCGAGATCTGTTTCGAGCCTGAAGATGACGAAGAGGCCCAAACCCTTGCAGACGTGACGCGCATCGTGCGCCTGCGGCTGCCCCAGGCATGACGTCCAACACCGGCACCATCGTCGAGGCACTGCACCGCGCTGCAGATCTGGACCTTCCGGACTCGGGTATGCGCTTCCTCGACCGACGCGAAGCAGCCACATTCCTGTCTTGGTCCGAAGTGCGCAGCCGTGCGCTGGCAGTCGCAGGAGGCTTGCGGAGCGCCGGTGTGGAAGCGGGCGAGCGAGTGTGCTTGGTCTTGCCGACGGAGCCCGCATTCGCCGATGTCTTTTTCGGAATCCTCCTGGCAGGGGCTGTCCCTGTTCCACTCTACCCACCCGTCCGTCTCGGTCGCCTCGACGAGTATTTCGCACGGACTGCAGCCATGGTCGATGCCTGCCAGGCCGTGGCTGTGGTCTCCAGCTCACGGGTCCTTCGGGTTCTGGGACGACTGCTGGAGCTCGTGGTTCCCCGCTGTGGACTGATCGATGCGACCGAGCTTCAGCGGAGCCCACCGTGCGCCGCCGCTGCGCCCATGCCCAACGACCTGGCCATGGTGCAGTTCAGCTCCGGCACCACCGTGGCCCCCAAGCCCGTGGGCCTCACCCACACCCAGATGCTCAGCAACTCACGTGCCGTCCTCGGCGCACTGCTCGCCGCCTATCCGCCGAGTGCCACGGTACGACACCGCGGAGTGAGCTGGCTGCCGCTTTACCACGACATGGGGCTCATCGGCTGCATCCTGCCGGCACTCGATCGCCCGTCCGACATCACACTCCTGCCGCCAGAAGCCTTCCTGGCCCGCCCCGCCTTGTGGCTGCGAGCCCTCTCGCAGTACGGCGGCACCATTTCCCCCGCACCGGACTTCGCCTACGCACTCTGCGTGGAGCGCATCCGCGAAGACGAGCTCGAAGGCGTCGACCTCTCGAAGTGGTGTGCCGCCCTCAACGGAGCCGAGCCCATCGCGCCCGCAAACCTCCGGGCATTTCGCGACCGATTTGCCCGCTGGGGACTGCGCTCCGAGGCCCTCACACCCGTCTATGGCCTCTCGGAGGCTGCGCTTGCCGTCACGTTTTCACCGATGGACGAGGCCTTTTGCACATTTCGCCTCGACGGCGAGGCATTGACCCGCGGACGGGCAGTCGAAGTCGCCGCGGGAGGCGTCGAGCTGGCCAGCGTCGGACGGCCTCTCGTTGGATTTGGCGTGGAAGTCCGCGACCAAACCGGTACCCCTCTTC
>CAJWOS010000148.1 GCA_913044235.1 uncultured Pseudomonadota bacterium | reverse complement strand
TGTAGCCCGCCACATAAAGATTGATCTGGGCGACAGATCCATACTTTTCCACGATCGCTTCGACCTCGGCGAGCGCAGCGGTCAGCTTGGGCACTTCTTCGCTGCGGACTTCGCTTTTCCCGGACTCAAAGACCACATCTTCATGAGGAACCTCGTAGGCCCATGGAGACAGGTCGACCTGGCTCCAGAACCCATCCACATCCGTTCCCACTACCCGCAGTTGGATCGCTTCGTCGCCGGAGTCGGTCCAGGTGAGGGGAACAGCGCTTCCCGCGCTGAAGGGGCCGGCGTCGTTTCGGCCATGTCCGATGATGATCCCTCCAGGCCCCACCACTTCCACCTTCACGGACTTGGCGGGACGGTCGAGCACCACCGAGAGAGTGCGGCCAGACAGGTCCACTGAGTCCCTGGGCACATTGACCGCGAGCGGTGGATGCATCGTGACGTTGAAGCTGAGCGGCATGGTGCCTTCGCTACCGTCCGGACTCCGGATGGACAGCGTGCCAGAGCAGCGGTGATCGCCGCGGGGCACTGCGAGCTCGAGACGAATGTCTCGGCCAGGCTCCACGGCTCCACTGCGGGATGCGCGGGTGCTTCCGCAGCGAATCTCAACGGTGAGGTCGTCGAGCGTGACCCGTGGCTTGACGATGAACGCAGGTGAAGCCTGCCCTTCCTGCCCAACCCGTACGAACTCCACCTTCACGGCATCTTGCGCATATGTGACTCTACTGGAGAGAACGAGGGCAGTTGTCGCTGCAAGGCATGGAAGTGACAGTCGCATGGTGGTTCCTTGGCCGCGGATGCACAACAGGGAGCAGGACGGTATCCGGTCCCTGCACTGCTGCCAGTGTGCACACGCTCCCTCCGGGGGGCCTCGCGACGGTCTCGTGTCGGCCTTTGTTGATGTGCTTCCCCTTTGGGTTTTACCGTCGGGACGTCCGCCCGCACCTGCTCCTCTTTCATTTCTCCGGAGTCCACCATGACCAGTTCTGCCGCCGAGCGCCGCGCTCGCGTGTCCGCCATTCTCGACCGCCTCGGAGTCTCGGGCGACAACCCCGGTGCCTGGGCCGGTGCTCCCATGGCGACCGCCGGGCGTCGGGTTGCCTCGTTCGACCCGACTTCGGGCGACGAGCTGGGTGCGGTGTTGCTCGCCGACCGGGGACAATACGAGACAGTGGTTGAGCGCGCAAACGAGGCATTCAAGAGCTGGCGGATGGTGCCGGCTCCGAAGCGGGGCGAAATCGTGCGGCAGATGGGCGAAGCACTCCGAGCCCACAAAGATGACCTTGGAGCTCTGGTCACGCTGGAAGTAGGGAAGATCCTCAGTGAAGGCCTTGGAGAAGTCCAGGAAAGCATCGACATGGCCGACTTCTGCGTCGGACTCTCGCGCCAGCTGTATGGTCTCTCCATGCACTCCGAGCGGTCTCGCCATCGCATGTACGAGCAGTGGCACCCCCTCGGCCCGATCGGTGTGATCACCGCGTTCAACTTTCCGAACGCGGTGTGGGCCTGGAACGCGCTTGTGGCGCTTGCGAGCGGCGACACGGTCATCTGGAAGCCCTCCCTGAAGGCTCCGCTCACGGCCATCGCCACCCACAAGATCTGCCAGCAGGTTCTGGACGCCCATGGTCACGATGGCGTCTTTGGACTGATCATCGGTGATGATGCTGAGGTTGGTGAGGCCATGATTCACGACCATCGGCTGCCGCTCATCAGTGCCACGGGCTCCACGCGTATGGGGCGCCACGTCAACCAGGCTGTGGCCGGACGACTCGGGCGGTGCCTCCTCGAGCTTGGCGGCAACAACGCAATTATCGTGGAGCCGACTGCAGATCTCGATCTTGCACTCCGAGGCATCTTGTTTGGAGCGGTAGGAACCTCGGGTCAGCGATGCACATCTACCCGGCGTCTCTTGCTTCATGAGAGCATCGCCGATGCATTCACCGAGCGACTGGCCGCGGCCTATGGTCAGGTTCGGATCGGCGATCCGCTCGAAGACGGAACGCTGATGGGACCCCTGATCGACGAAGGCAGCCGGGCGCAGTTCGTGTCCGCGGTGCGAGCAGCAGTGGAGCAGGGCGGCGAAGTCCTCGCTGGCGGTTCGGTTGTGGATTCCGCGACGGTACTTGAGGGCAGCACGGGTGCGTTCGTGCAGCCCACGCTGATCCGGGCCCACAAGGACATGCAGATCTGCAAGGAGGAAACCTTTGCTCCGATCTTGTATGTGATGACCTACTCGGAGCTCGCGGAGGCTGTGGCCATCCAGAACGATGTGCCCCAGGGGCTGTCGAGCGCCATCTTCACGGACAGCTTCCGGTCGGTGGAACGCTTCTTGTCGCATGAAGGGAGCGACTGCGGAATCGCCAACGTGAACATCGGAACCAGTGGCGCCGAGATTGGCGGCGCGTTCGGCGGTGAAAAAGAAACCGGCGGGGGGCGCGAGGCCGGGTCGGATGCCTGGAAGGCCTACATGCGCCGCCAGACCTGCACCTTGAACTGGAGCCCGGAGCTGCCGCTGGCACAGGGTGTGCGGTTCGACCTCTGATGGCGGGCCTGCGTGCGAGACACCCTCGAAGAGGAGAGGGGGCGCTGGACCATCTTCTGGTCCTCACCATCGCCTTCCTCGCCATCGTGGTTGCGGCCTACATCTGGATGCCGGACTTCCGGCGGGCCGTCGCCACGCTCGTCACCGGCACGCTCGAGACGGTCGGATACGAAATCCCAGAGTCGCCCTGAGCAAGTTGCTCGCCGAGAATCGGCGGGCACTCACTCGGGAATGCCGTACTGCGCCATTTCGGCCTCGACTACGCTTGCCTCGTTCATGCCGGGAAGGGGGGCGCCCCCTGGGCCAGCATTCTGCGCTTCGATCTGTGCCTGACGAAGCTGCTTTGACCGCTCGAAGACCTCCAACGCGCCCGCTTCATCGCCAAGCTTCTGCAGGATGTTGGCCTGCAGAAGCAGAATGAACGGGTCGTCTGGATGCAACGCGACCGCCGGGGCGAGGACTTCCTGGGCTCCGGGGTAATCGCCTGCGTTGAAGACAGCCTGAGCCCACATCCGACGTGCGATCGGATCCCGCTTGTTCCGCTTCGCTACGAAGGAGAACTCAACCGAGGCGTCTTCCCACCGCTCGGTCTTCATGTAGATACCGCCCACGCGCATGCGGGTCTGGAGGTCGTCCGGGAACCAGCCCGTCTCCCGCTCGAAGTGATCGAGAGCAGTCTCGAGGTTGCCCGTCATCAGGGCGATGTTGCCCAGAGTGTTGTGTACATCTTTGCGAGGCATGTCGTCGGTGAGGGACATTTGCAGCGCTTCGAAGGCTTCCGGGACTCGGTTTAGATTTGCGAGAGCAATCCCTCGGTATCCGTCCCAAGCCAGGCTGTCGGGCGACTCGTCCTTCCAGCTTTGCGACACCTCGAGCGCTTTTCCAAACTGCCCAGTTGCGAGGTACATCCGAACGATACCGTTTCGCGCAACATCATCGCCGGGGACCTGCGTGAGAATGTTCTCGTAGAGTGCATACGCCTCTTCAAAGTTGCCTTGCGTCATGAGGTGACTCGCGAGGTTGCTCTTCAAGACAGTGCTGGCGGGGTCAAGCTCAACCGCCTCGCGCAGAACCTCCTCGGCTTGCTTCGGCTTCTTCATCGCACCATATGCGCGCGCCATGTTCATCCGCGCTTCGCCGATCTGGGGATGCTCTTCGAGCACCTTCTTGTACTCCTCCACGGCCTTGCGAAACTTCCGCTGGCGGCCGAGCACTCGGGCTTTGTCGAGTCGAGCAATGAGCTCCGACTGGTCCTTCGCATCGAGTTTTGCGGTCGCTTCATCTCCAATGGAGCCGTCGGAAGTCATGTACCCAAGCGCTTCCAGCTGCGCGAGCACCTCGGGGGACGCCACACCACCGCCGGTCCCGTCAACCCGCCGCTCCTGGATCGCTTCGTGGGCCTTCTGAAGACGCGTGAAGTCATCTGGCTTCTTCTTGACCAGATTCTTCGTCTCGCCGGGGTCTTCGACCACATCGAACAAACGCGGATTGGGAGTGTCCATCAGCTTGAGTGGGCCATGGGCCACTGCACGCTCTGGCGCGAAGCCAAAGCGGTTGCGGGCACTCTCCGCCTCCATGTAGACGGGGTTTCGGTCCAGGGAGCCGCCGGTGAGGATGGGGCTCAGGTCGAGACCATCAAGATCTTCGGGGGCCTTGAAGCCAAGCATACCAAGGACCGTGGGGGTCACATCGACATTCGACACCGTGTGCTTGCTTTCCACAATGGCCTTGTCCAGGTCCTTCGGCGGCTTCACGATGAACGGGATGCGCATGGTGGGGTCGTATAGGTACATTCCGTGTGTGTGTTCGCCATGCTCGCGTGTGAGCGCCTCACCGTGGTCTGCCACGAGTACCCAGGCTGTCCCGGCAGCACCGGTGTTTGCATTGACCGCCTCCTGAAGGCGCGCAATCTGCGCGTCCATGAAGCCGATCTCGCCGTCGTACATGCGACCCTCGGCCTTTTCCTTCCACTCTGGAGGCGGCAGGTAAGGGTCGTGCGGATCATAGAAGTGTGCCCAGAGAAAGAAAGGGCGGTCGTCGCCACGGTGGGTGTCGAGCCATCCGATGAGGTCATCCACCACCTGGTCGGCGGGACGCTCCTGCGCCCAGCGGCCTCGCTGCGCGCGCTTTTTGTCTCCTTTGACGGAGTCGAAGTAATCGGCAAACCCCTGGTCGAGGTTCCAGACTCGTGTGGTGACGAAAGCGGAGACCGCGGCCGCCGTGGCGTACCCCTCGCCAGAGAGTGCCTCGGCGAGTGTCGTGAACTCGTCAGACAAGATGGCGTCGCCATTGTTGTGGATGCCGTGTCGCGTTGGGTACAGGCCGGTCAACATCGATGCGTGTGACGGGGTGGTGAGCGGAACGACCGAATACGCCCGCTCGAACAACATTCCGGTCGCAGCCATGCTGTCGACTGTTGGTGTGAGGGCTTTCGGGTAGCCATACGCACCAATCCGGTCGGCGCGGGTGGTGTCCATCGTAATGAGGACCACCGAGGCATGATCTGCCTTCGACCGCTGTGGGACAGGGGGGGGCTCTGGCGCTGTTGTGGCCGCTACCTCCGCGGACGCATCGGCCTGGGCAGGAGCCTCGTCGATGGGTGTATTGCCCACGCAACCGGTCACAGACCCCGCGAAGGCGAACAAAAGAATCCCGCGGCTTGGGCGGAGGAAATGGGCAGATCGCATGACGGTTCCGAGGGGTGGTGACGATGCCGGCTGGCTGGCGGCGCGCGGGTGGTTTGCGTGTGAGAAGCCCAAGGCTTTCACCACTTGGGGCGCCGTAATAGTGGGTTTGGAAACTGCGAGTAATACCGATGGGCCAAGAAAATCTCTGCAAAAACCGGTGGGAACACTGTTGGCGTGGAATCCGTAGCTGGGCGCGTATCGCCACTGGATGTGCCAGGAGCGGTGGGCGAGCGACGTGGCTCCATCGAGGTGTTGCGGTGCTGGTTTTGGCAACCACCATTGGTGCGGGGCCATTCAGGCCGGCGTATCCCGAGTTGGCCGACATGATGAAGACCAACAAGATCTACCGTGCACACCGCTTGGTAATCGACCTGCTCACCGCTAATCCGGACGATCCTGATTTGCACGCAATGTACGCCGCTGTCCTTGTGAAGGGGGGACAGTATGGCGATGCGGTCCACGCCTTTGATGGTGCAAAGGGGAGTGAGTGGTACGAGGAGCGCGGACTCCCGTTTCACGCGACGGCCTTGGCGAAGATTGGTCGCGTAGAAGAAGCCGCGCGCTTGCGCCGTGAGTTCGAGCTCGCGGGTCGAAAGCAGTCGGTTGCCGCTCTCAACATCGGACTGGAGGTGGTGGATGACTACATCGCAGGCGGTCGGGGCGACTTGGCTGTGGAGCGGGCGCGCCTCCTGATCACCGAGTTCCCCAACTCACCCCGAACGTTTGGTGGACTGGCTGCAGCGTTGGTGGCAGATGGTCAGCTCCTGGAAGCCTCCTGGTGCATCGAGCGGGCCAAGACGCTTGGAAACACGGAAATCTTCCCGATTGAGATGGCCCGCATCGAGTGGCTGATCGCGATGGGCGAGTATTCAGCTGCATGGGAACTCCACCGGGATTACTACCGGAAGCGGCGGTTTGACACCCGGATCTGGCGGCAACGGCTGGAGCTTTTGCGGCGTACTGGTGACCCGATTGAGTGTCGTGCCGTTGCAGACCAGGCACGCTTCCAGTGGTCTTTGGACCCCCAGTTTTATCTCGAAGCGAGTCGGTGTGAGTCCGACTTGGGTGATGATGCTGCAGCGAAGGAGCGGGTCCGCGCACTCCTGCCCGCGTACGCGGAGCATCCCGATGTGCGGGCGAGGGCTGAGAGGCTCGGAATATCGGACGAGCTGTGAGTGTGGCAGCAAGCCGCTTGGCCGTCCTCGGGGTGGTGGTGAGCTGTAGTCCCGCGAAGCACCTTGCCGGCGGGTCTGCGTCTCCCAGTACGGCTTCGTCAGCACGAGACACATCGGTGGACTGGGATGCCCCTGGAGACAGTGACCGCGAGACCGGATCTGTGGATGACTCCGGCCTGATCACACCACGGTGGCTCTCCTGGTCGGGGACCGACACGCTCACGGTCGACGTGTTGGCCGATGGTCGTCCGGAGTGCATCTTCCGTTGGCAAGCCACGGGCCTACAGGTGGTCGAGCCCTGTGTCGACTGTGACTTTGACTTCGATGTGGTGGCCGATGTGGTGGCCGAAGAGAGCACTTGTACCGGAGCGGTTCAGGTGTTTGAGCGACGATGGTGGCGCGATGGCATGTTGTATCGCGACGATACGCCACTGGAAGACGCCGTCATCGATGGGGACTCCCTGACGGCGCGCGTGTACTCGCTTGAGATAGACGAGACCTACGGGACGCCGGTGGCGACTACGTTGGAGCTCGTCGCGACCCTGCGCTGAGCGTTCAGAACCCGCTGCGAAGCCGGAGCGTGGCACCGCGGTTGCCGACCGCCCAGACCACGCCGCTCTGGCTGCTGGAGACGTCGTAGAGGTTGTTGTCGACACCGGACTCGAGCACTTCATAGTCGGTGCCGTCATGTCGAATCGTGGTGCCGCTGTTGCCCACGATGTACGAAGCGTCGTCCGTGAGGCTCAGTACTGACCAGAGTGTGGTGTCTGTGTCGACCTCGAGCAACTCCCAGCCGTCCCCCATATTGTGGAGCACGGTACCGTCTTCCCCGGTGGCCCAGATGTTGTTGCGGCCGGTTCCGCTCACGCTGTGCAGTGCAACACGAGAGGGAAGGTTTTCGAGCGCCCAAGTGCCATCCGCATTCATGGTGGCGATCAAGCCATCCTGCCCCACCGCTACGGTGTTCGACCCATCGGACCACACATCATTGAACTGGACGTTTCCATCCATGTCTTGGAAGTTCCACTCACCATCTTCGTAGATGTAGGCGCCGCCCCATCCCACCGCGATGAACGTCGTACCGTCCACCGAGGTCACAGCCTCCATGTTCGCGGTGTTGAGCTCTTGCTGGGAAGTCCAGCCCATGTCATCGAGTCTCGCCACGAGGCCACCGTCACCGACGGCCATGGCGTAGTTGATGTCGTTGGTCCGCACTCCCCAGATCCCGTTGAGGGGCTCGTCTGCGTTCACTCCCTCCTGCCGCCACTCGCCCTCGGCACGCACATAGACTTCTCCATCTTCACCCACCGCATAGAAGCCCGCTCCGGAGGCGAATCCGCCAGAAAGCGTCACGGAGGACTCAAGACTGAGGGCCTCCCAGGCCACATTGTCGTCTTCTGAGGTGGTCTCGGAGTCCTCCGAGTCTGCTCCGGTGTCCAGGACTGTCTTGGAGCCCTTGCAACCCACCAAGAGAGGAACACACAAAAGAACTCTGCGGCACAGCGTAGCGGTGCTGGTCGGGAGCGAGAACAGCGATACGGCGGTCTGGAACATCGGGATCCCCGGAAGCGTCTAAGGATGGAGCGTAGCAAAGCCTACCGTCTGGCGCGTGTCAAAACCGGCGAGGGCTTTCGGCAAGGGAATCAGGGAAGGCGGTACAGCACGGTTGGTCCCTCAGGGGCGCCTGCAGGCAGGTCGCAGGCGGTCAGCAGTCCTGCATCGGAATTGTTGTGGCGTCCGCGCCACTTGGCCATGGGCGATGCAAGGCTGTCGATGCCCCCGACCACCACGAGAAACAGAAAGAACAACGCCGCGGCGCCTCGGATGCGCATGTGCAGTCTTCGTGGGCGGGGCTCCGAGGGGCGTCCCTGCACGACCGTGGCGAAACCGATGCCGGCGACCAACGCCAGAAAAGGCATGCCATTTCCGAGAAAGCGGAGGCCAGCAAAGCGAGCTGCAATGGCTCCGTCGAGTGCGAGCGCGAAGGGAAGGCAGGTCCCGAGCAGCAGCGCGAGGCGAAGCGGATGTCGAGCCAGGCTCGCGAGACCGAGCACTGCCGAGCCCACAAAAATGGTCTGCAGCGGAAGGAGGTGCTGCCGGAGGCCTGCCAGAGTGCGCGGGTGCGTGCGCAGAAATTCGGGCACGCGTCGACTTTGCTCGGACAGCCACCAAAGCGTTCCGGGGATGCCTTGGATGGGGCTGCGTCCCCAGACGTACCCACCTTCAGAGGCACCCGGTGGTCGGGAGTGCCAGTCCTCCACGACTCCTTGCCAGCCCTTGCTGAGCTCTGCCAGCACTTCCAGGGAGGTGGTCTGTGGCGGGTAAGCCCAGGGCGCCCACCACCAAGCCATCGCGATGGGTGTGACCAAGGCGCACCACAGCATGCCGACTGCTCGAATGTGTCCAACGGCGGCCATTCGAAGGCCCGCCAACCCAAGGAGTGGAACCGCCCAGAGCAGCCCTCGAAGGTCGACAAGCAGAGTCAGTCCGACCGCCAGCCCCGCCGCGAATGCAGTTCGCTTGGAGGGCCATCGACAAGCGAACGCCACGACGCCTGTGGAGAAGGTCAGCGACCCAACGATGACTGGATAAAACGTGAGCATCCGCCCCAGGGCGACCAGTGGTGCGAGCGTGCATGCTGCCAGGACGGCAGCGATTCCCGCGAGGGGGGAGTGGAGGCTGCGTCCCCACAGGAAAAGACCGGCGCCAAGAAGTGCCTGTCCTCCCCATGCGTTGACCAGCAAGGCGTCCTGCGTGCCCAGCCGAGGGGACAGCAAGATGGGCAGGAGCCCGCTGAGGCGAGACCGGTTGGGGCTCCACTCCGTGTGTCTCCCATCCGCGGCTGCTGCGACGCTCCGACAGTATTCACTGAAGTCGGAGGTCGTGATGACGCTGCTGTCTTCCAGTGGAAAGGTGGCCAGCCAGATGCCACCGAGACCCACCATCGCGAGGCCGGCCACAATGGTGCAGGCGAAGTCTTCCCAGTGTCTGGTCTCTCCATACCGGCCCGGCAGCAACCGGAAACACATGGCGACCAATAGGAGGCCGATAGGAGTCAGGGCACCGTCAATCCACAAGCTGCTTCCGGGGGCGGGGGAGTGGAGCATGGCACATCCGGGCTACCCTCGTGGGCGATGTGGTGCTCAAATCCCGGTCGGGCCGATCACTCGGTTCCGCCCCTGGTTTTTTGCGAGATACAGCCTGCGGTCGGCAAGGGCGAACAGGTCGGCGGCAGACTCAATGCCATGCTCGGTCGCATGGGCCACGCCCGCACTGAGGGTGACGGGAACGCTGCCCTCCGGCACCCGAATCGGAGCGATGGCGACCCTCTGCCGGATGCGCTCCGTCAGTGCCATGGCATCGTGCGCGCGCGCGCCTCGCATCGCCAGCACGAACTCCTCGCCGCCGAATCTTGCCACGAGGTCCTCTTGCCGTACCTGCTCCCGAATGCGGTGAGCACAAGCCTTTAGCACCAGGTCGCCAGCATCGTGTCCCCAGGTATCGTTGACGCGCTTGAAGTGGTCCAGATCGATGACCGCCAGGACGAGGTCGGTGTTGTGGCGACGGACGTAGGCAAAGTCCTGCTCGAGTCGGGCATCCATCGCGCGCCGGTTGAGCAGTCCTGTGAGCGGATCATGCACCGCAGCCTTGTAGAGGCCCTCCTGAAGCTCTGCTTCGCGGGAAGTCTGGCGCACGAACTTCAGGTGGGCCGAGGCCGACAAGCGAACCTGGTCGCCTTCTTGGAGTGCCACCGAGGCGTCACGCCCTACCGGCAAACCATTGATCTGTGTTCCGTTGAGGCTTCCGAGATCTCGGATGGACACCACACCGTCTGGCCGCACCGTGACTTCGCAGTGCTGACGCGAGACGCTCTCGTGCGGGAAGGGAATCTGGGCGTCCAGACTTCGTCCAATGATCCAACGGCCGGGACTCATGCGAGCGCAGTGACCGGCCTTGGACCCTGAAAGAAACAGCAGTCCAGGGAGCTCCTCCTGGAGACCGTGCATCGACGGTAGAGAAAGGTCGGAAACCGTCTTGTCGGTCAGATCGTCACCGAAGGCCATTCGGGATCTCCAATTGCGGTCGTCGGGCGTGCGCGCTGATTGCGAGGAGCAACGGTACGTGCACCGGAGATTCAGGGGCTGTTGCTCGCCAGTATCGCTTCCGCGCGCGCACGGTATTCCGAGTCTTCTGTTTCATCGAGCGCCCTCTTCGCCAAGGCTAGCGCCTCATCAGTATCACCGATTGCTGCCGCGAGATCGGCCAAACCCAACCAGGCAGGCAGACGAGCCTCTTCGGCTTCGGGCCACCGGTCCTCAAGCCGCTTCCATTCTGCCGTGGCTTCTGTGGGCTTGTCCATTCCTGCCCAGGCTGCGCTGCGGGCTTCTGCTAAAGATGCATCCCATCCGGGCCCGAGGGCGTACACGTCGAGATCGGCCAATACATCGAGCGCGTCGGACCACGACTCGTTCGATAGATGCATCTGGGCATGACGAATCCGAGCCTGAGCGGCCACCTCTGGATCTTCGGAGCCTTTCAGCTCCAGGTAGATGTCGGCAGCATCGGGATGTCGTCCCTGGGCGGTCAGAGCATCCGCCCGACCGATCGCGGACCATCCTCTCAGCGCTACATCCAGAGATACTTGCTCGGCCTGTTCGTAGGCGCTCTCTGCCTCGAGGTATTGGTCGGTCGCGAAGAGGACATCACCCCGCCCACGAAGCGCGGCGGCCCGGGTCCCGGAGTCTTCTTCGGCGGCCGCGGCGAGCGCATCCCATGATGCCAGGGCCGCGTCCCACTGCATGGCCGAGGTCTGGGCGCGGGCAAGCAGTTCGAGGCGGGCTCGGCGATTGGCTGGCGTGGGATCTGCGGCGTCACTGAGCACTTCGATTGCTTGGAGCATGTCTCCAGCAGACAGCCAGGCTTGGCCTGCCCCCAGTCTCGCCCCGGAGGTCTCGCTCGATTCCGGGTCGGCCTCACTGACCACTCGGTTGTACCATTGGACTGCATCTACCGGACGACCGGCTTCCGCGAGGGTGTCCGCAAGCTCCAGCATCGACGCAAAGCGGATGGCATCGGGTACTGGCAGGCGTGCCACCTCGGCAAATAGGGCCACCGCTTCGTCGACTTGTCCAGTCTGCCTCGCCTGCTGAGCCGCCTCCATGAGGATGGGCCCAGCAGCCTCTGGGCGCTGGCGGGCGATGGCGTTTCGTTCCTGCCGGACTTCGGCAGCCTGAGTCGGATTGTCGCTTTGCGCCAATGCAGGGAGTAAGGCGCTCAACAGGGGCAGGCGCTGCGAGTCGGACTCGACGTCGTCGAGGACCGAGGCGAGGGAGGCTACGGCCGCCTCAATGTCTCCCACATCGAGCTGCACCCGAGACGCGCCAAGCGCGGCGTCCATCCGAATGTCGAGGGGAACGGGGGGCTGCAAAAGTGCGGCATAGCTGTCTCCCGCCTCGTCGGTCGCCCCCGATTGCTCCAAGAGCTCTGCGCATGCGAACGCCGCGCGGAATCGTCTCTCCGGGTCTGGGGCTGACGATTCGGCTTGCCGGCACATAGACAGGGCATCGTCGAGCTGACCCTGCTGCGCGAGGTCTGTCATCAGTGCGGTGCGAGCATCAGCGGCGACAGGGTCACCGCCCGGTACGAGGACCAGAATGGAGCGCCAGGCCTCACGTGCTTCATCGCGGTTGCCAGACTCTGCGGCGAGATCTGCGAGTTCCTGTAGGGCGCGCACCTTGAATGCGGTGTCGCTTGAGCGGTCGACCACGGTTCGGTACAAGCTTCGGGACCGTTGGGGCTCGCCGCGGATTCTCGCGAGATCGGCTTGGCCCAGGATGCCCTGGAATCGAATGTCGGCGTCGGACGAAGCCGCGAGGCTTGCAAATGCGGCTGTGGCTTCCTCGTACTCGCCCCCCTGCACGAGCCCGTGCGCCAGCTGTAGCTCCAGCCAGATGCGCTCCTCGGAGGTGGGGTCGTCGGCAAGCTGCTCGCGCCAGATCCGGACCGCATCGTTGACCTCTCCCAAGGCTGCAAGACATTCCGCCTGACCTGCGCGAGCAGCCCGCAACATCGGGCGGTCGAGGGTCTCATTTGCCGCAATGATCTCGTACACCTCGAGCGCTCGGTCGGGCATCGCGGCATCGAGGAAGCGCCGGGCTTCGCCGAGCCGAGCGTGCACGAGGATGCCCTCGCGTGCCTCAAGCGGAAGGTCGGCAAGTGCCGCTTCGATGGCCGCATCATCTCCGGATGCCAGCAGGAGTCGGGCGAGCGACATTCGTGCTTCTTCCACCGTCTCTGGCTCGATGCCGTCCATGTCGAGTGCCGCCTGCCAAGCTGCTCGCGCCTCCTCGAAGGACCCGGACTGTTCGAACAATCGGCCACTCACCATATAGGCGCGCGCTCGGATGGCATCATCGGTCTCCGGATCCAGAAGGGCTTGAATGAGGCTCTGTGCTTCATCGGCCTTGCCCTGGCGATGTCGGAGATCTGCGAGTGCCAGGCGGGCAGCCTGGGCCGAATGCGACCCTTCGGCGGCAAAGGCTTCCAGCTCCCGGTAGGCCTCCGCGGCCTCCTCGAGGCGGCCATCGCGGTCCAGAATTCGGGCACGCGCATCGAGGACGGACGCTTGCTGGTCGGTGGCGAGGTCGAGCTTGGCAACCACATTGAGGTGTCCAAGGGCACCATCCAAGTCCCCGCGGGTGGACAGAAGCTCGGCGAGTGAAAGGCGCAAGTCGGTCTCAAACTCGGGGCGCCCTTGCAATGTGTCGAGGTAGCTGGCCTGCACTGCTGAAGGGTCGGCGCCAGATCCTGTCGCTGCATCCATGGAGTACAGCAGTGCTCTGGCCCGTAAGTCCGAGGGCTGACCTTCGCTAGCGAGGACCGGGTTGACCATCGCCGACACGTCCTCCCATCGCTCTCGCTGCAGCAGGCTGGATGCGGCGCGCAGTCGTACATCCGTGGAAAGGGCCGGGTCGTCTCCCGCTTCGGTGAGCGCGCTCGAAAAATAGCGCCCTGCGACGTCGGAAGAGCCAGCACGGTCGGCGAGATCGCCGGCTTCCAAGAGGTAGCCCACCTTGTCGGACAGGCGGAGCGAGGATCCGGCGAGCTGTGCGTACAGCTCGGCAGCGGCCAGCGGGTCCTCAGCTCGGATGTTGTCGGCGCGCTGTTCCAAGATGTCGGGAGTGGGGCTTTGCTCAGCCACGTACCGCGCACCGAGGAAGGTCGAGAGCCCAAGGAGGAGGACTGCGACTGCAGCTCGGACCTGGCGGCTGGCGATGCGCCCCACCAAGCGGTCCAGCGACTCGTCACGAGCAAGGGCGCCGGAGCGTGCGAGCGCTTCTCGGTCACGGCCAGAAATTCCGAGTGCTCCCGCCAGCCGGGCTCCTCGGACCTGGGCTCCCTCCCAGGTCACACCAGCGAG
>CAJWOS010000147.1 GCA_913044235.1 uncultured Pseudomonadota bacterium | reverse complement strand
ACACCGGACACGGCGGCTCGGGCGCGTGATCTGGTCTTTCATGCCAGTGCGACCGAGGCCGGGCTGAACACCGCCATCGACCTGGCGGGGGCCGAAGCCCAGATCACCGAGATGAGCTGGTTCGGCGACAAGCGCCCGGCCATCGCCCTGGGCGGTGCCGCTTCCATCGTGCTCGATCTGCGCGCCCCCACCACCGATGAAGCTGTACACCAAACCCTTGCAGCACTGATCCAAGGCGACGTGGAGTTCGCACAACGCACAGTTCGTCGGTTCCAGGGATTCCCGTCGCAAGACAGCGACTGGACCCACTACGAAGTCCGCAATCGACCCCAGGTCCAGAGCATCACCGGCACAGCCGATGCCGGCCGCCCCATCGTGGTGCTGACTGGACGCACGCTCACACCAGCGACCGCAACCCTCGTCGGCGGACTGCGGATGCACGGCACGGTCGCGCTCGCCGGCCATGACATCTTCGCTTCCGTCGCAGAGTCCCACTGGACGGGTATCGCAGACGAGGGCCTCGTGTGGCGCTCCTCGATCCTGCGTAGCGACAGCAGTCCATGGCCTGACGTAATCCCCGCCGACCTGGGGACCACGGACCTCGCGGAGGTCCTGGCCGCGATGGACGCCCTGTCGACACCTGGGCCAGTCACCGGCGAGATGACCCGCGCTGAGTTCGCAAACTACGACCGGTCCGCTGGTGTTCCCGACGACACCCTCACCCGCGGTGCCATGCGGGCTGCGCTCCTGGTGGCCTATGGCACCTTCGACCTGTTCTACACCTACTTCGACCTCGTGGGCCGCGACATCGATGACGCCCTCCTCGCAGGCCTGGACGAAATCGACAGCCACACCCGTGGTGATCGGTCGGCGATGGCGCACACGATGGGCCGGTTCATGCACGCCTTGCATGATGGCCATGGCTTCTACTTCGATGACGGCCGGGAAGACTGGCCCGACGGCTGGATGGCCCTCCAGATCCAGGAAATCGATGGCCGTCCGGTGGTGCGCGACTCCCGCGTGGCCGGCCTGGAGCCAGGCGACACCATCGTGGAGGTCAACGGAACCGCGATCGAGGACTGGTACGCGGAGGCGATGGGGCGCTACTCCGCCGCCTCTGACGGCTACCGCTTTGTGCTCGCCACCGACGAGCTTACGGAAGTGTGGCGCGGCACGGAGTGGGTCGTGCAGGCTCCCGACGGCGTCGAGCGTGGCTTCGCACCCGTCGCATCGACCTGGGAAGACATCGATGCTGTACCGTGGGGCGGAACCGACCGTCCAAACGGCTGGCTTGCCGACCTGGGAGCACCGAGCGTCTACTATGTCAACATGGCTGGCGACGTGACGCCCGACGAGAGCAACGTGGTCCGGGAGCTGGCGGCAGCAGAGAGCACCACCGGTGTCGTGCTTGACATGAGGGACTACCCTTACCTGGACATCTACGGGTTCGCCGGCACATTCAACCCCACCGGATACGCCGCGCCGACCTTCGGCCACCCCACCTGGGTCGGGCCCGACCACTTCAGCATCGAGGAGGAAGTCTGGACCTTCTCGTCTGCTCGACACGTGGTCGATGAGCCCGTGGTGTTGCTCGTGAGCCACAAGTCGGTGAGCGCAGCCGAGTGTTTTGCCCAGATGGTCATGGACCTCGACAACGTGACCGTGGTGGGTCAGCAGAGCGCATCCACGAACGGCACCATCACAAACGCTTGGCTACCTGGGCGTTGGCAAGTCACCTTCACCGGTATGCAACTCACCAACCCAGATGGAACCGACTTCCACGGCATCGGAGTGGTTCCGGATGTGGAAGTGCTTCCAACCGCCGACGACTTCGCCGCCGGTATCGACCCGGAGCTTCTCGAAGCCCTTCGGGTCCTGGGGTACTGAGCAGGCTCTGGCGGTACCAACGGCACATGCCTTTGCATCGGGAGCCCAATCCACATGGGCGCCCTTGGAAAGCCGTCCGACGTCCTTGCCGCAAACGGCCCACCGACCGGCGCTCCGGCCCCCGCCAAGATCCAGCCTCGCCGTGCAACAACTGCGACTGGGAAACGCCGACCGCACAGATGCTCGACTGCATTGTTCAAGATCGGCTTGCATCACAAGCGTGCCTGCCCGATCGATGCATGCACAGGGGTCAGGGGCTTGAGGAAGGCGGACCGACCCCACCATCCCGATCCGAGCCGAAAGTCTTTTTCGAGCGCCCCCACCACGAAACCGGCCGCCTCAAGTCGATGAACTTGTCGGCAAGTTTGCTCGTTGCGCTGTGACATGCAGCGTTCTCCCGAAAACCACAATCCGATGGAGGCCTTGTCCATAGTACGAGCTCGCAAGGCAAGCGGCGATCCCTTCTGCACTATTCCACATTCAACACTCGACGTTGTCACGGGTTTGAATATACTTTATTTCTGAGAGGACCTATGACCTACCGCATCAAAACCGCCGTCCGCCTGACGGGCATCCCGCGCAACACGCTTCTCGCTTGGGAGCGACGGTACGAAGTGGTGTGCCCTAGCCGTGCCGAAAATGGGTACCGGCTCTACAGCGATGGGGACATCGCTCGTCTCAACGCCGTGCGCCAGCTGATGGACCAGGGCTACAAAGTCGGCGAAGCCGTTCGGCTTCTTCGCTCTGCCACCGCCCAAGAGCACGCCGAGCCCCAAACGGGCGTGCGTATCGCTATCGTGCATCCCTCGATGGCCGAGCAGCTTCGCCACGCTGGAGAGAGTGCGGCGTCTCTTCAAGTCCTGCAGTCGGTAGGCAGCTGGACGGAGCTTTCGGCCAGTGCGTCGGGTGTCGAGGTCCTTGTGATCAGTCTCGACCGCCTCGGAGACGACCCCCGTCGCTCCTTGCAGACCGCACTACAGCTGGTCGGGACCTCGCACGCCCTCGTGACCTACAGCTACGCACCCAAGCACATTCTCCAGCGACTCGTTTCCGCTGGTGTCCGCCTGGTGCGGCAGCCGGTCCGCGCCTCCCAGCTCATCACCGCCATCCAGGAGATCGTCGCGCTTTCGCGCGGGTCAGGCAGTGCGGCTCTCGGGCTCCAAGGCCCACCGCCTACCGTGCGCGTACCCGAAGCCGTGCAAGAGCCCCTGGAACGTCGCTTTGACGACCTCGAGCTGGCACGATTTTCCGAGATGGTCTCTTCCGTCGCTTGTGAGTGTCCCAACCACCTCGCCGGGCTGGTCCGGGCGCTGGTGGACTTCGAGGTCTACGCAACTCGGTGTGCCAACGACTCGCCCGACGACCAAGCGCTCCACCGCTGGCTCGAACGGAACACAAGTCGCGCGCGACACGTCGTCGAAGAAATGCTCTACGAAGTTGCCATGCGAGACAGCCTGCCCCAGTGAGTGGCATGCGCTTGTCGGTGCGGAGGAAGGGTTCAAGCTGTGCGCCTTTCTTCGGATGTTCGACACCAACGCACAGGGTTTGTCTTGGCTGCCACCGCCCGTCCTGCGCTATCTGAACTCCATTTGGTTCGGTCCGTCGGCCTCAACAATACGTATATTACCGCACAAAAAGGCGGCACTAGGGGTACCCGCTCCACTGGTTTGCCCGCGGTTTGCACATTTTTTTTCCGCGCCGACCGCGCCTGGCCGACCACAGACCAGGAACCAACACGGGAACACAGGCCGGCGCTGCACACGCGGCACGCCACCGCCGTGGATCTGCTCGCCGGCAAGCACCTGCAGGGCCCAAATCACGACAACCAAAGACACTGCACTGCGCAGCATATCTTGTAGAGTCTGGAGACCGACGGAGTGGCCATGCATCCAAGTCGCCTATGGTTGGTGTTCCTCACCGCCTGCGCCCAGCCCCCAAAAGCGGAGGCTAACGCACAATCCTCTCTTGGAAGCAGCGACACCGCCGTCTGGGCGCTCGACACCGCTGCCGCGCCGATCGAATCGGTGTCTGACCGAGACGGCGACGGCACACCCGACGCGGAGGACTGCGCTCCCGAAGACCCCAACGTGCACCCTCGGGCCGAAGAGACCTGCAACGACCGAGACGACAACTGCGACGGGGCCATCGATGAAGGACTGCGCTCCACGGTCTACGCCGACACCGACAACGACGGCTACGGTGACCCCACACACGAGCGCACCGTATGCACCGTGGAAGCGGGATGGGTGCGTGACAACACCGACTGTGACGACACCCGCGCGGAGATCCATCCCGGCCAGCTCGACGACTGCGACGGTATCGACAACGACTGCGACACGGTGATCGACGAAGCTGGCACAGTCGACGTCTGGTTCGATGCCGATGGCGATGGCTGGGGGGATGAAGCCCTGTCGGGCACCGGCTGTCCCGATGGGCTGTGGGTCACACAAGCTGGCGACTGTGACGATGCAAATGGCGACATCCATCCCGGCGCCACCGAGGTGTGCAACACGGTCGACGATGACTGTGACGGCGTGGCCGACTCCAGTGCAGTGTGTCCATGTGACGTGGAATACTGGCCCGACACTCTCCATCCCTACCTGTTCTGTACAGCCGAGACCGACTGGCAGGATGCCGTAGATGCCTGCGATGCACTCGGGTATGCGCTGGTCACCTTCGACTCGGCCGCTGAGGGCACGTGGGTGGAGACGGTGATCTTCACGTATCCAGACAACTACTGGTGGATCGGCTTTACAGATGCCGCAAGCGAAGGCAGCTGGGGCTGGCAAGACGGCTCTCCCGTCACCTACGAAAACTGGGCCTCGAGCGAGCCCAACAATGGCCACGGTCACGAGTGTGTGGCCGACAGCGAGGAAGACTGCGCGATGCTCAAGTGGAGCGGTGCGGCGTGGAACGACTACCCGTGCGGCTGCGACTGGCCGTCGTCGGTCTGCGAGGGAGCATCTCAATACCGCCCACAGTGATGCAGCCCCCTGTGCAGTCGCCATCCGCGGCGCCCGTTACCAGGATTTCAGACACCCCGACCAGCCAGAGGAGCCCTCCCTGTGCACCGCCTCCGCGGGTGGGCAACCCGGCTGCTACGGTATTCAGCGGGTGCATCAAACGGCATCCACCTTCCCCACCGCCGATGCCGTCCCCCCGGACTTCCCATGCGTTGCCCCAGCATCTCCCCGCTTTTTGCATGCGCCTTCGTGGCCTGTGCCGACCAGAAAATCAGCTCTACCGCCGACCCCTACCTGTCTCCCCAAGATGCAGATGGAGATGGGTACACCGCAGATCGAGACTGCGACGACGGAGACCCCTGGGTCCATCCCGGCGCCGTTGAGGTGTGCGACCCGTACAGCCGCGACGAGAACTGTGACGGCGTGGCAAACGACGCCGATCCAGGGCTCGACCCGACAAGCGCTTCCCTCTGGTTTCCCGACAACGACGCTGACGGGTGGGGGGATGCTGACCACCCCGGAGTCTACGCCTGTGTGCAGCCCACTGGGATGGTGGCTGACCAAACCGACTGCAACGACACCGAGGTCGCCGTCCATCCGGAGGCGGCCGAAGTGTGCGACGGCATCGACAACGACTGCGATGGCAGCACCAGTGAAGCGGGAGCTGCCCGCTTCATCGCGACAGACGGTGCCATCTCCCACGTCACCGAAGCCCTCACCGGCACCAGCAGTGTGCCGGTCGACTACACGTTGTCCACCGACGGTACCCTCCAGATGTGTGAAGGCACCTGGTACGTCCGGCTCGAGGTGCAGGCGAATGTGGCGATCCACGGCACGGGGGCCGACCGAGTGATGCTGTCGTCGAGTGCGGCGGGTACCGTCATCGACATCGCCGGTTCCGATCGGGACGTCGAGATCCAGGGACTCACCGTGACCGATGGAGTGGCCGACGGCATGTCGCCCATGCTCGACACCTACGCGGGAGGCGGCATCAACTGCTACGACGCAAGCGGCAGCTCGAGTTTGACATTGGACAACGTCGAGCTGCACGCGAATGATGCCATCGTGGGTGGCGGACTGAGTCTCTTCGGCTGCGATGCCACCGTCACCAACAGCACGATCGCACACAACGCGGCTTGGTTTGGCGGGGGCATCTACGCGAGCTGGTCGGGCCTCACCCTCGACGGGGTCGTGGTGAGCGAGAACGAAGCCTGGACCAATGGCGGCGGGGTCCTCACAGACGGCACCACGGGATCCACCACGCTCTCACTCGTTCAAAGCAGCGTCCGCGATAATGTCGCCGACCGCGGAGGCGGTCTGTACCTGTCTTCTGTCGAGTCCTCCTCGTGTGTCGGAGCGACCGACAGCACAGCCGGAATCCTGTCGAACCGGGCCTCGGTCGCAGGCGGTGGGGTGTATTTTGCACAGGGCGAGGTCTTCGCATCGGACACCTGCGACTTCGGCGTGCTTGCGCTGGGGACCGACAACCATCCCGAAGATGTGCACATCTCGGTGGACAGCGTCTACGCGGACTACGGCGATGACGCCTCCTTCACATGTGACCGCAACACCTGCGAATAGGAGGTACGGTTCACGAGACCAACCAGATCGCTCGGCCTGCTGCAAGCGGTCGGCACACCGGGGTTCGGGAGGCGATACGACCAGCCGCCCATGTGGACGGACGTACATTCGAGCTTTTCTGCTCTGCGACCCCCAGACCCTTCACCCCGACTCACGATGAATCTCCTCGAGACCGTCTGCGCACTCACCGGGGCCGCCTCGGCCCGCCGACGCATGCGCCTGCAGAGCCTCTGGCGTGGCTATGGCGAAGTGGTGATGGTCTCACTCGAAGGAGGCCCCGCGCCCACGGTCGTCGTGAAGCACGTGCGACCCCCAAACAGCGCCCACCCACGCAAGCTCCAGTCCTACATCGTCGAGACCGCTTGGTACGCCCATGCGCGCCCGACGGGGCCCCGGATCCCGCTCTGTCATGGTGCAACCACCGACGGTCATGAGCGAGTTGTTGTTCTCGAAGACCTTCATGCCGCAGGCTTCAAGCGCACGCTGTCGGCCAATGACCCCCGCCAGATCGTGGCCGCGCTCGAGTGGCTCGCCCACCTTCACGCCACCCATCTCGGCCCGCCCCCCGAGCACCTCTGGCCGGTCGGCACGTATTGGCATCTCGGCACCCGCACCGCCGAGCTCAAGGCCACACCAGACCCGCGCTGGCACACCCGAGCACCCAAACTCGATGCGGCCCTCCGCGGTGCGCGCTTCCAGACCGTGGTGCACGGCGATGCCAAGCCTGCAAACTTCCTCTGGAGCCCGCAAAACGCATCGGTCGCTGCGGTGGACTTTCAATATGTGGGCGGGGGGCCAGGGATTCGCGACGTGGTGTACCTGCTCGATACGGACGACCCCGGTGATACCCGCCTTGAGCCCTACTTTCGAGCCCTCCGACACGCTCTTCCCCCCCACGTAGATGCACCTGCGCTGGAGCAAGAATGGCGTGCGCTGGTGCCAGTGGCTGCAGAAGACTTCGAGCGATTCCTGGCCGGTTGGGGCCGGGCTTAGCCCGCACCGTCATCCGGTGTGCACCCCGCCTCCGACACGCTAAATCCCGCGCGCGCCGGTATAGAAACGCCACGCCTTCCCTCCTGTTCGAGCCTCCTCCATGTCCAAGCTCCGGGCGGGCGCTGCCCGCCGTTCCCTGCCTCCACCCGATCCCCGCAGCGAAATGCTTGGCTGGGGCGTGCCGGATGGCCGCTGTGAGACCGTCCATACCCCTCTCGAGGTGCGTGCTCTGGTCTTGGCCGAGGCCGACCAGACAGCGCCCGTGGTGCTCGTGGTGCACGAGCTATGCATGGTTGCCCAGGCTGTACGAGAGGCAGTGGTCGACATGCTGCAGGCCCGCGTTCCCGAGGCCGGCTTCACCGAGACCCGGCTGTTGGTCGGCGCCAATCACACCCACGCTGGCCCCGGTGGCTACACCCACGACCTCTTCTACACGCTCACCAATCCCGGCTTCGATCGCGAGTGGTTTGATCGACTGGTGGCCACCACAGTCGAGACCATCCTCGATGCCTGGAACCGCTGCGGACCCGCCGAGCTTCACTTCGGACGGACCAGCCTCTCCGAGACCGACCAGCTCGCGCGGAATCGGTCGCCGCAAGCCTACGCGAAGAACCGGACCACCGCCTCCGCGGTGGTGCTCGACAAGTCTGTCCTTACCATTCGGCATCCCGACGGAACCCCTCTGGCTTCCGTCGACTGGTGGGGGGTCCACGGTACCTGCGTGCACTCCGACCAGAAGTGCGTGCATCCCGACAACAAGGGGATGGCTGCAAGGGTGCTGGAAGCGCATGCCCAAGATGCTTGGGGGGCGCCAGACTTCGTGGCCCTCTTCTTTCAGGGAGCGGCCGGCGACATCAGTCCGAACACACGCTACGATCGCGATCGCAAGCGCGTCGTCGGTGAGCTGGCATGCGACTTCGCCCATGCGGAGCGACATGGAACCATTCAGGCCGCGGCAGCTCAGCGGGTGTGGGATGCACCGGCCACCCCTCTGGTGGGCCCCCTCGACGCAACGTTCACCTATCTCGACTTCGATGGCCTGCCCGTCGATCCCGACCTCGCTGACGGACGAAGCCGCCGTACCGCGCACGGCCTCGTCGGAATGGCGTTTCTGCAGGGTACGGCAGAGGGGCCCGGTCCACTCCTTCCCGCAGCGTCTCTCGGGAGCGCCGCCGCATGGCTACTCAATGGCTTCCCGCTCACCCATGGGGGCAAGCTGCCCTTCTGTGAAGTGGGACGGGGACGCCACGGGCACGCATTTGGCTTTCTGCGGATGAGTCCGCCTGCGGTGCCCGGCCTCGACCCCGTGGTCGCGGTGGTCAGCCGTCTCACGGAGACCGGGGGCCTCGGAGATGCGCCTTGGATTGCGAATCGCCAACCTGCGCAGATCCTCCGCATCGGCCCACTGGCAATCGTCGCCGTTGCTGGGGAGCCCACCACCCAAGCGGGCAGACTTCTCGAAAACACAGCAGCACGCGCCCTTGCCGACACCGGGATCGAGCATGTTGTGGTCTGCGGATATGCCAATGCCTTCTGCGGATACATCACCACGGCGCCCGAGTATTCCGTGCAGGCCTACGAGGGGGGCCACACGGTCTTCGGTCCGTGGACGCTTGCCGGCTGGCGAACCGGCATCCGTCGCTTGGGACAGCGACTGGCTCTGGCGCCAGACGCACGCCCAGAAGATATGGGCGCTCGACCAGAGAGACTCTCCAGCGCGGTGCTGCAGGCACGACAGTTTCCCTGTTGAACACGCTGCAGTCCCGATCGACCGACCGGGCGGGCTTGCACCCCACACCACCCTCTTCTACGGTCGATTCCTGGAGGACGCATGAGCGACGCGAACGAAGCCTGCAGTCCTGACCTGCTCGCCCTCACCGACAGCCTCTGCCGCATCCCAAGCTGGTGGCGTCCCACCGACCGCCCCGGCAAGGTGCCACGGCACAACGAGATGGCCCTTGCAGAGCAAGTTGCCGCGGAGCTGTCGAAGTGTCCGTGGCTCGACGTCTCGATCGTCGAGGCCGCTCCGGGTCGACCAAACGTCCTGGCCTTCGACGGGAACCCCGCGAAAACGGAGATCCTCGTGGCCGGGCACCTCGATACCGTGCCCCCGAGCGATGGCTGGACCCGCGCAGAGCACAGCGTGCAGGACGGCCGGTACCACGCACTCGGCGCAGCGGACACCAAGGGCGGGATTGCCGCAGCGCTCATGGCGGCACGGAATGCCGGTCCCACTCGCGGCGTGGGCTACCTGCTGTATTGCGATGAAGAGTACGAGTTTGTGGGGATGAAGCACTTTGTGGAGCACCACGCGCAAGTGCGTCCCGAGGCCACACTGTCTCTGTGCGGCGCCCCAGCAGAAATCATGTCGGGCTGCCGTGGCCTGCTCGAAGTGGCCATCTCCCTCCGCGGGCACGGCGGACACGCCAGTCGCCCATTTACCGGGCGCAGTGCCACCATGGCCCTCCACGCCATCCTCGGAGACCTTGCAACGTGGGTGGCCCAACACGACCAGCCATACCGGACCGTGCTGAATGTGGCGTCCATCCATGCCGGGTCCTTGCCTGCCGGGATCCGGTTCACAGGGGGACCACCCACCACGGAAGCCATCCCGAACCGGATTCCCGACGCCGCTTGGGCGCTGTTGGAGTTTCGGACCGGCTCTCCAAAAGTCACGTCACGGAGCGTGCGCGGTGTGATCGAGCAGTCGATCGCCACGATCAATCGAGACCAATCTCTCCATATTTCCTTGGAGCGCTTCGACACGCGACAGGAAATGCCCGGCTTCTCGTCGGATCTCAACGAGCTCGCTCGCCTCACCCGCCCCTTTTCCAGGATGCACAAAGGGCGATGCGCTCACCCAGCCAATACTGGCTACATCGACGTGGCTCTGATCTCGGGTAGAGACGGTACACCCGCGCTGTGTATGGGACCGATGAAGGGGGGCGCCCACGCTCCCGACGAATGGGTCGATCTCGCCAGCCTGCAGTCGTACCACGACGGACTCGTCTCTCTCCTCCGTCAACAAGCCGTCCCCTGAGCCACCGAATCGAACGATGTTGCCGCCTCCGCAAATCCGTTGGATCGAACACGCCGAAGATCCGGCCCGCAACGGGGTCATCGATCTGTATTGCGCGGTGTTTGCCGAAGCCCCATACTTCGAGAAGCATGATCTTCAGGATGTAGAGCGCCACACTTGGTGTCGGTTCGCGCAGCACGGACTGGTGGTGGCCGAGCATCACGACCGTGTGGTGGGGTTTGCATGCGCGATTCCCCTCACAGCCCATCCCGACCGGACCATCCCCACGTTTGTGGCCGCTCAGCCTGACTTTTCCGCCGAACCGTCGAGGACCGTGTACATGGCTGAGCTGGGCGTGTCTCCCGCAGCCCGTGGGTTGGGCCTCGGCGCTCGCCTTGTCGATGCGCGACTGGCTTGGGCGCATGAGCGCGGACTGCGATGGTTCGTGATGCGCACCGATCCCGACCAGTCCCTATCTGCGCGGATCTACCAGCGACGAGGCGGCACGCCGCTCGCTAACCTGCAGGACCTCGGAATGGTCGCGGGCTCAAACAGCCGCTATCGACGCTTCTGGTGGGGACCCACACAGCGTCCCGGCACCTGAGCGGCCTATACCCGCACCGCTGCTCCCACTCGCAGCAGCTCCGTGGCCACTTCGAGCAGCGCATCGGGTGGCGCACCCATCGCCTCAGCGAGCTGTCCCAGCGACCGAGTGCCATTGAGGCCTCGCAACACGTGCACAGCAACCGGTGCCACCCACACGGGCGGGTGGGGTCCGACCCACAACAGCACGCCGACCGTGTCCAGGTCGCCGCGTCGGATACGCCCAGGAGGGCCCGGCACAAGCGCACCATCACACGCGGCATCGAGCACGGTGTCCAACGTTGGCGGAGCATCCGCTGCCACCGGCGCCGGGGCGCGCACTGCAGTCCAGGCGGGCGCATCGGGAGCGAGGAGTCCCGCCAGACCATGTCGGTCCACCGCCACTTGAGCGTCGCCTTCAAGTCGAAGCTCACCCCTCGCCAGCGCCGTGGCCGGCATGTCCGGAGGCTCACCGAGCAAGACCACGGCCGTGTAGGTGCCTTCAGCCAGAGCGGCACCGAGCTCCGCGCGGCGCTCCACCAGCTCCTCCGGCGCAACAAGGACGTGCGGCGGAAGCGCCAGAGGATTGCCCACCTGCAGCGGAATCCCAAGGGCCTCGGCAAGCTGCTCGGCGCCATCGAGGGGGTGACGGGCCAAAACACAGTCCCGTTCAGGGTCGATCGCACCCACTGCAGCACGCAGTGCGGCGGCATCGGGCCAAGGCCAGGGGCCATTCGGCCCGGTCTTCCAACCGAGGGCCAGTTCGATCACCTCCGCGGCGCGCGTAAGCACGCTGAGACTGACGCCATCGGGGTCGGTGGACCACTGCTCATTGGCATCATCGACCATGGCTGACAACGACCAGGTGTCGGCCCAAGCGGCGAGCACCTCTGCGCCCTTGGCCATGTCTCCCGACTCCAAGGCTTCCTTCAGTCGCGACTGCAGCGCGGAGCGCGCCGGACCGTCCAGGTGATGCCCCGTATACAGGCGGTCCCGAAAGACAGCCCCAAGGTCGAGTCGCTCGCCAGCAGGCACGAACTCCGTCTCCGGTTCGGGGAGATCAAAGTCGTCGGAGAGCTCATCTTCTGTGTCGGGCTCAGGGGGATCAACGGGCGGAAAGGGTCCCGGCGGGAGAATGAACCGAAGACTCACGACAACACCTCCGACAGCGGGTCCACCATGCGTCGCACCGATGGTGCCGCGAGAGTGGCTTCCAAGTCCGGGCCGCCAATCGAGGGCACCCACAGGTTGCTGTAGACAGGAACGGGCTGGTCAGCGAGTGCAGACAGCTCGATTCGACGCCCTTCACTGCGGTATTCTGGAGGACCACTCGAGTACAAGACCAGTACCGGATGGTCGGCTGGATACTGCCGACGGAGCCGATCACGAAGCTTGCCCAGCATCTCCGGGCTCCGGTCTTCGTTGAGCGCATCCCCAGAAGACCCGAACTCTCCGAGCTGCACCAACAGCGTGGGCGCCCCCACGTCCAGCGCCACGCCGTCAAAGGCCACATTCCACGCGCTCCATAGGGCAAGCCCGCTGTGGCCAGTCCAGTACACCCGGTCGAGCACGAGATCGAGAAACGCCATTCCGTGAATGAGTCGGATGGCTTGCTCCTGCGCAGCTGCCCGTCGACGAATGGCCAAGACCGCATCGTTGTAGAACAGAGGGCTGCCAGCCACGAGATACAGCACGTGGTGGCCATCGGAAAATGCACGACGCGTGAGCATCTCTGCGAGGTCCGCATAGGCCAACGGTCGATCGACGCCGGTGAGCCCATACAGATAGTCCAGGCTGCGAATCTGCAGACCCGGCGCGATCGCCTCGGCGAGTGCACGCGCATGGGCCAGTCCATAGACCCGCCAAGAGTGGGGATCGGCGACAGCAGCCTGGAGGGCTTGGACCGCCTCTTGGGTGAGGTGCTCCGGTCGGGCAGGACCCAGACCGACAATGGTGAGTGATCCAGACACACAGACCTCGCAGCGGACGGAGTGGGGGCGTATCGCGCCATGCGGCTCCGTGGCGGTGGCTGTGCATCGGTGTGACATCTGGCTTCCCCCACTCTGCGGGAGCTTCTGGCGGCGATGCACACCACACGGCCCTCCGTCATGTGCGCAGCGCTCGGGCTGCGCTAGTCCCATCGCATGATGCCGCTTGTGCCCACCCCCGTCTCCATCCCCCCTCTGCCTGACGCAGACCGCGCATTCACCGCGTCGCCCATCCTCCCCGGCGGCCGGTTCTGCAACCCCTGGAAGGCCCCTCCATTGTGCGGACCGATCGATGTCTTCCGCTGGAAAATACTGCAGCAAAAACCCCTTCGACCGGATCCTTTGCGAACGCTCAAGCGCACCCGCACCCCGTGGCGGCCAAGTGTGCGGAGTGGCCCGGATGCCTGGTCCAGTGTTCGAAGCGAGGTCCGCTTACAGTGGCTCGGACACGCAAGCGTCCTGGTCGAAGTGCATGGGCTGCGGTTGCTCATCGATCCCATCTTTGGCGCGGCCGGGCCCGGAGTATTCCGCGAGGTCCGGCCACCTGTGCTCCCAGATCAACTCCCACGGATCGACGTCATCCTGCTTTCACACGGCCATTATGACCATCTTGACCGCAGGAGCATTGCCGCCGTCCGGGCCCGCAATCCCGAGGTGGCCATCCTGACCCCCAAGGGTCAGAAAAAGAGCGTTCCAGGGGCGGAAGCGGCGGTCGTGGAGCTGTCCTGGTTCGAGTCGGTCTTCATCGGGGGCGTGGAATGCACCCTCACCCCCGCACAGCACTGGCACATGCGGCGCCCCTTCGACCGGAATCTCCCCGAAGCTTCGGGTCAACGACTTCCAGGAGGACATCGACACGCGCATCGCGCAGCTCGTGGTGACTCGTG